>JBCBCD010000856.1:0-3491 GCA_038530915.1 Bacteroidota bacterium | reverse complement strand
GTCTAAACTTATAAACCAATTGGTGTAGAGTGTAGGGTTTAGTGTGTATAGGGCCTTTATAAAATAAACAATACCTAATACTACTTTGAGAGTATGTTTAAGTTTCTAAGCTCTAAAAAATTACCTACATTCAAATCTACCTGCTAACCTTATCAACTCATAAACTTATCAACTAAATGTTAACCGCTATTGTAATTGGTTCAACCGGACTCACCGGCAAAGCACTTGTCAAACAATTATTAGAAGACGATGCATATAGTGAGGTCAAAACTTTCTCGAGAAGACCTTTAGAAATATATCATCCTAAATTGACAGAACATTTTATTGAATTTGATTATTTGGATCCCTGGAAAGAAGAAGTCAAGGGGGATGTATTTTTCTCTTGTCTTGGCACCAATCCTAAAGACACTCCTACTAAAGAAGCATTTTATAAAATCGATTTCACTTACCAATATGAATTTGCTCGAATTGCTTCAGAACAAGGTATAGACAGATACGTTCTGGTATCCGCACCTTGGGCACGTTCAGACTCTAAAGGTGCTTACGTGCAAATTAAGGGTCAATTAGAAGATGCCGTAAAAAAACTGCCTTTCAAATCGCTATGTATCCTTCAACCCTCAGTCCTCACGGGCAAAAGAGAGTATCCGAGAAAAGGGGAAGAGGTTTTAGCAAAAATTGGTCATTTTCTTTATAAATTATCGATATTAAAAAAATATAGACCAGTTTCAGATTTGCAAATTGGACAAGCTCTAGCTAATTTAGGCAAGCTACCATCAGAACAACTTCCTGAATATGTCGTTCTGGATGAAATCTTTAAATACACTAATGCTAAATAATGCGAGAAATAATCACTTATATAGCAGTTTCTGCCGATTTAAAAATAGCAGATAAAAGCGGTAGTGTTGACTGGTTGAATGCTTTCGATCCTCCAGAAGGTGAGGATTATGGATATGCAGCTTTTTATGGCTCTATTGATACTGTAATTATGGGCAATGCTACTTACAAGCATGTTGTGGAAATGGGGGTTCCCAATCCTTATCCGGAAAAAATAAACTATGTTTTTACCAGGAATTCTACAGATCAACAAAATGAAGAATACGTAGAATATATAGATGATGATCTTATCGATTTTGTTAAAGAATTAAAACACGAAGAAGGCAAGGCAATTTGGTGTGTAGGCGGCGGACAAATCATCAGTCAGCTTTTACAGCACCGCCTGATTGATAAGTTTTACATTCATATTATGCCTGTACTTTTAGGTGAAGGCATTCCATTATATTCTGGTGCTTTTGAGTTTCACAAATTGAAACTAGAAAACTCAAAACAATATTCTAACGGAGTACTAGAAGTTCATTATCTTTTGAATCCATAAGACTGACCATTATACAGATGAGAGATGACTGATATTTTAGATCACGAGTTTACGGAAGAAAAATTTGAATACTATCGCGAATTCATCAATAAAGAACAAGCACTTGACTTTGTAGAGCTGCTTGATCATCATTCCATTCTATATAGTCTGGAAGTTCCTCAAGTATTGATAGATGAAGCTATAGTAGGTACTGGTATGCTTCCAAAGGTCATCTTAAAAATTCTCCCTCGAGATTTTTCTCGCTTGAATCAACTGTTAAAAGAAGCAATAGAAGAGCAGGAGATTCCTGAAGATTATTACCTCTATGATTTTTCTGACTTAGAACTTTTTACGCTCATAGAAGAGCCTGACAATTGGTCAATTGAAGATCATACAAGAGCTAAAAAAATCCTTAATGAAAGAGGATATGATCTAAGCAAACAGCAAATTGAAAAAATAATAGATCAAAGGTATTCTCAACTAAAAAAAGGCAAAAAAGCCAATTGGTCCCGGATTATTTTTTATTTAGCTTGCTCACTATTGGGGATCGTATTTTTACACCCACTTTTTCTGTTTGCAGGTTTAGGAATGGGCATTTATTACTGGCAAGATACACAGACCGATCCCAATGGTCAGTTGTATTATACTTATGAAAAAAGATCGAGAAATGCCGGAAAATTAATCTTTGTCGCCAGTTTAGTCTTTCTTGTCGTTTGGCTTTTCACACTTTTTGGATTAGATATCTTTAAGTAGATTAATTAAGTGGTTAACAGAATAAAACTTGATCATAACAGATTTTATATTTGTAATGGTTGTTTCAATATAACCTTTTGATGTAGGGGGTAGTGTGTAGGGGGCCTCTACATACTATACACTACACAAGGAGCCTTAAGTTATGAGCAAAAATCAAGCTCAATTATCAAAGTTGATTCTGTTAACAAAGTATTTAACCATAGTTTTCGAAAATATTTAAGAAATTAATTGCGTGATGAAAAAATTGACACTCCTTGCGTTGTTGTTATCTTTTTTGATAACAAGTTTATGGGCACAGAAAGAAGGCCCTAAAATGGACTTTGAAAAGTACGATCCTCCATCCACCTTGAAAGTCCCTGAACATCCTAAAACCAATGCAAAATTTCCATTCATTGATGTACACAGTCACCACTGGAGAATGGAATCTCAAGACCTGGATAAGTTGGCCAATGAGATGAAGGCTATGAATATGGGAGCTATGGTCAACCTTAGTGGCCGTAATAGTGCTAAGTTGAAAGCAATGATGGCAAACATCAAAAAATCAGGTTATGAAGGGCAATTTGTCATTTTCTCTAATCTTAATTTTGCCAGTATCAACGATCCTGATTGGACAAAAGAAACGGTCAAACAACTAGAATTTGATTACAACAATGGTGCTGCGGGTCTAAAAATCTTTAAAAGTCTTGGCCTTACAGTAAAAGATAGTGACGGCAATAGAGTAAGGATTAATGATCCAAGAATAGACCCGGTATGGGCCAAGTGTGGTGAATTAGGCATTCCGGTATTGATTCACTCTGCTGATCCAAAGTCTTTCTGGGAACCACATGATGAAAAGAACGAGCGTTGGTTGGAATTGAAATTAAGACCCAGACGCAAACGCGGTCCTGATAATCCACTTCCGTGGGAAGTTATTTTGGCAGAACAACATGATGTTTTCAAAAAACATCCCAATACCACTTTCATCAATGCCCACTTTGGTTGGCATGCCAATAATCTTGAAAAATTGAGTGAAATGATGGAAGAAATGCCCAATATGTATGTTGAATGTGGTGCAATTATAGCAGAACTAGGCCGACAACCTCGCAATGCAAAAGCATTTCTGACCAAATATCAGGATAGAATTCTCTTTGGTAAAGATGCCTATAATCCCGAAGAGTATCATACCTACTTTAGAGTACTTGAAACGGATGATGAGTATTTTCCTTATTACAAGCGCTATCATGCCTTTTGGCGTATGTATGGTTTGGACCTGGATGATGAAGTCTTGAAGAAAATGTATTATAAGAATGCCTTGAAAATCATTAAAAGGATTGACAAGAGCTTATTTCCTTCTGATTAAATTTAGAGGCTTAGAAGCTTAGTGTTTATCCTATTAATCTTCTAAGTC
>JBCBCD010000855.1:0-3507 GCA_038530915.1 Bacteroidota bacterium | reverse complement strand
ATCTTTCCCAATCCTGCTTCTAGGTATATACAACTTAGTAAGAGTGAAAACGTAAAGAGAATTTCTGTCATTAATATGGTAGGAAGAACGATGAGATCATTTGAATCTATTGAAACCGATAAAAAGTATGCTATTGAGGATCTTCCTAGAGGAATGTACTTGGTCCAACTAATAGGCACCAACAATAAGATCCTTACCACCAGAAGATTGAAGAAACAATAAAGTTTCTTCAATCTTCTCACTTTTCTTATTACTTATAATATTGTGCTAAAAACTCAGGTAAATGCCTCAAAGCAGCCAGTTCTTTATACATCGTTCTGGCTTCTCCTGCTGGATATCCAAAATAAGATTTACCACCTGCCAAATCCTTAGAGACGCCAGACTTAGCAGAAATGATCACTTTATCACCAATTTTTAAATTTTGAGCGATCCCTGCTTGCCCATAAATCACAACATCATCCCCGATGATAGTATTCCCTCCAATGCCTACTTGAGCAGCAAACAAACACCTCTTGCCGACAACTACATCATGACCAATATGAACCTGGCAATCTAGTTTTGTTCCTTCACCAATAATTGTATCACTTGAAACCCCTTTGTTGATCGTACATCCAGCACCGATATCTACATTGTCTTCAATAACAACTCTCCCCCCAGACCTCCACTTTTTATAGCCTGTTGGAAGCTTCTTGAAATAAAACGCTTCCGAACCTATGATTGCACCAGATTGGATGATCACATTTTCACCAATCACTGTATGCTCTTCAATGGTTACGTTTGCTCGGATGTGTGATCCTTTGCCAATTTTTACATGATCACCAATAACAACATTAGGCTCAATAACAACAGAAGGGTCAATTTCAGCAGTGGTGCTTACCATAGTCTTCACTGAAGATTGAGGACGGTACATAAGCACTATATCATTGTAAGCTTCAAATGGGTTATCTACTAACAATAACACTTTGCCGGGGGGACATTTTGTACGTTCATTCAATAGGATGATCGTAGCTTTAGAATTCAAAGCTTTATCAAAATATTTTTTTACATCAACGAAAGTGATATCCCCTTCTCTGACCTGATGAATCTCATTAATTCCAAATGCCATCAATTGTTCATCTCCTATTAGGCTTGCTCCTATTTGATCGGCTAATACTTTTACGGGTATTGGTTTTGGAAAATTCATATTAAACTATGCTTATGATTGATTGTTATTCGAGGGTGTAAAATACTAAACATGAGTGGATTCTATGCCTAAAGGTGTTGTACAATTTTTCATTCCCAAAAAAGGCTACGGTTATGTGAAAGTTCCGGAAAGCAGAGAAGAGTTTTATGTAAAAAAGGAAAAAGAAATGGAAGACCTGAAGAGAGGAGATTGGGTAGAATTTGAGCTCAAAGAAACACGTCAAGGGTTGGTGGCTGTACGGATTAAAAAGCTGACTTCAAATCAATGATTTGAAGTCAGCTTTTATCCATTTTAATCTTGTTTTATAAACGTGACCGTTCCCGGTAACGCTCTATCCGGGCACTCTTCTTTTTCCATAGTCATAGAGAGATTTCCATCTTCTTTTTCAACATATGTATAGGTACCTTTTCCACTACACATGCCTTGGCCGCTATCGTATTGTACGACGATTGTTCCTGCCTCTTCCTCTGTATACTTACCAGTTACATCCGCATAGCCATCTCCATCTGCATCAGCACTAAAAGTGCCATTTTTTGTAAATTCTACATCAACACGCATGGTTTGCCCCTGATAATCAAGTTCGTAATACCAGTTGCCAACTATAGGAGATTGTGCACTGGCTATACCGACAAAAAAGACAACAGCAAAACAGGTAAAGATAACTTTCATTGTTAATTGGTTTAATTTATAGTGATTAATACTTTTTCTACAAAGTTATTGGGACTGTCTCACTCTACAAGTTTGCCAGCCAATTTTATATTATTTGATGTTCGTTTTACTCAAAAAAGGAGAGCTTTTTTGAGTAAAACGAACATTAACGAAAAATCCTTGGGCGGCTCAGAAGGAGCTAAAAGTTATGAGACGACCTCTAATAGCCAAAGACTATATCATTTTAATGTGATAAGTGTCCAATTATGACATTAAAGACCTATTTTTTTACAAAAAAATGCATCTACCATAGTTTTAATGTTATTAATTTGATAGAATAAACAAACATTGACATTAGAACATGCATTGGGATGTTTTTATTCTAAAGATGGACGCTCCACTATCTTTCGATAAGTTAGAGAACTTCAACGATGACTTACCTTCATTAGGATCACTCTCTGAAGTAAAGGGCAAGCTTATAAATGTACTTCCGGAACTTAGCTGGGATAGTCCATATACTGCTACTTATGTTTCAAATGGGTTTTCAATTGACTTTTCAATTGACCAAGAAGCTTATGTAAGCTCTATCATATTAGCTATAACGGGAAACGAACTTCCAGTGCAATTGATAAAATCTATCTGTAGCCCTTATGGCTGGTATGCACTGGAAATTGACTCCAACCGATATTTAAACTTATAGTATTCTTATTGTACTTCTGCAGTAAAATAAGACTCTAGTTCTTCTAAAGTGCGTTCTGTAGCAGCAATGTCTTTCACCATTTTCCCTTTTTCAAGAACAACTATTCTCTTACATACTTCAGCTACATGCGTTAGATCGTGGCTTGAAATGACGACAGTCATTTCTTCTGGTAAATTCTGGATAACCTTCCTCAATTTAAGCTGAGAACTTGGGTCCAGGTTAGCAAATGGCTCATCAAGGATTACGGTCTCTGTATTGCCCATCAAAGCAGCTGCGATACCTACCTTCTTTTGATTACCCTTAGACAAATCTCTAATGTATTTCTTTGTCCCAATTACTTCACCATTAAAAAAGGCTTCAAATTGTTGCAAAAAGGCATCTACATCCGCCTTATTCATATTGCGAAGCTTACCTACAAATTTGAAGTACTCTTCCGGAAGCAAGAACCCAATTAAAAAATTCTCATCTAAGTAAGCTCCAGTATATGCTTTCCAATGTTGAGATCCCATCACAGAAGTATCTTTAGAGAGCACCTGCCCCTGATCTGGCTGAATCAAATCCAGTAATAGGCTGAATAAGGTGGTTTTCCCTGCACCATTATTGCCCACTAGACCAAATTTTTCTCCGGCTTTAATCTCCAGAGAATCGATATTAAGTACCTGAACACCTTTATAAGATTTAACGATATTATGTATTGAAATCATTTATTTTATATTTTTTATTGTTCTCTAAATCCAGTTACTATGCTATATCTACGTTTTTCAAATTGATTGGCCACAAAGTCTAGTAAATAGTTTCTAAAGAAAATACCGATCACACCAACTATAGCCAAAAATGCGATACCGCCCCATGGATATCCTACTAAACTAAAAGGTAGATATAATAAAACAGGTCCAAACATTAAGGGAAGAATCATAACGAATTGACTAGCTCCTACTCCTTCATAATTGAAGAAAGCACCTTTAGTTAGATCAAT
>JBCBCD010000854.1:0-3514 GCA_038530915.1 Bacteroidota bacterium | reverse complement strand
CTTCATCGAATATACCAGAATTAGGAAAGTTGGATAAGAAACCTCTGGGATCGTTAATTGCTATATCTCTTACATCAGGATCTTCTAATGAAACATAAGGTAAGTTATTGAATACACTTTTTATTAAAGTAGTTTTTCCACTTTGTCTTGGTCCTGTTAGGATCAGTATTGGATATTTTGAAGATAAAGAAAGTATTTTTTCTTTTATTACCCTTCGAATCATTTCATTTGCTTTGGCTAGGTAGTAATTTACATAAAAATCGTGTAAATTAGGAAGTTGACTTCCTAATTTACACGATTTTTATGTAAATTAAGTAACCTATTCCTTTCTGTTATCAATATTCGGTAATATAAAGTTATCTAAAGGGCTTGACTTTGCCATCATGGCTTCAATCTCATCTACCTCCCTAGGTGCTATATCTGACAACAATTCCCAACCATCTTCGGTAATCAAGATATCATCTTCAATACGCACTGCAATGCCCCACCACTTTTCATCACAAGGGCTACCTTCAGGAATGTAGATACCTGGCTCGACCGTAATCACCGTATTGGGCTGAAAAGGCTGATAAGTACCCGGGTCATGTACATCTAAGCCTATATAATGAGAAGTACCGTGAGGAAGGTAATTGTGTCTTTCTCCCTCTTTGATGATCCCATATTCAGCCAACCTTTTATCAATTACCTTTTTAGCTGCATTATTGGGGGACCAGAAAGAATTACCAACTAAGCATTCTTCAATGCCAGCATTTTGAGCTTCTAATACAATCTCATAAATGATTCTTTGCTCTTTGGTAAACTTGCCATTGGCAGGGATGGTACGGGTTACATCTGCTGTATAGCCGTGATATTCAGCCCCTAAGTCCATTAATACCAAATCACCACCTAGAGTAGGTCTATTGTTTTCAATATAATGTAAGATACAACCATTGTTACCAGCCCCTACAATAGAAGGATAGCCTTCATATTCTGCTCCGTATTTTTTGAAGACAAATTCATGAATTCCCTGTACCTCTGTTTCTGACATATTAGGACGCATGGCCTTCATGACTTCTACTTGCCCAACACAACTAATGTCTACTGCTTTACGAAGTAAGACCAACTCTTCCGCTGTTTTAATTTCTCTCAATTGTCCCATCAATTGTGGAAGCATAAATACATCAAGATTGGTATTAGGAGCCTTGTCGCTTACTTTCATGGCTACCTCATTGTCCTTAGATTTCATGAATTCATCAATAATCGGATCATTGAAGCCTCTTGGATAACGACGTAAGATGTTATAGATATTTTGCTTTTTCTCTTCGTAGCTTAATTCAGCATTTTTCATAATGACATAAGCTTGATTGACAAAAGCATTAAAGTTTTCGGGAATGCCTGCTTTATCCTTGAATTGTTCTTTTAAGCTGTACAAGTCAGCATTGTCACTTTCTTTGTCTCTAATATCTCCTTTAAAATCAATGAACAAAACTTTGTCAAACTTGTCAAAGTTCACTGCAAAAGATTCAAAGTCGTTGTGGTCTTTTACCACTTCAAAACCTAGCTTTTCTTTTACCCCCTCAACTCCAAGTCGTCGACCATTCCACATCTCCGATCTAGGATCGCGTTTTTGTGCAAAGAAAACTTCATCGTATTTTTCTCCGGTGGCAGTGGTTTGCATTTCTGAAAAAATGACAAGAATGGAATGTGGTTCCTTATATCCGGTTAAGTAGTAAAAGTTAGGATCTTGATGGTATAAATAATCAACATCATTTGCTCTGTTTCTAACAGGATTGGCAAACATTACTGCTACAGAATTTTTTGGCAATTTTGCTCTTAACTCCTGTCGCTTGGCTTTGTGGAAAGCGGGAGTTAAATAATCATCGGGTAATTCCTGTGCAGAAACAAATGTACTGCATAGGAAAAGTAGGAGAACTATTAAGGTCAGTCGCATGATATCTAATGTTTGTTTAAAAGTAAAATTGGTTTTAATTGTATAAATATAGGACTTATCATAAACAGGATAAGTCAAATTGATGTATTTTAAGATCTACTGACAATCATATGGGGTGTTAATGGGGCCGTCTCATAACTCATTCTTCGTTCTGAGCCGCCTAAGAAAGTTTTGTTTGTTGGCGAATTTGTAGGACGAGACAGCCAAATTATTCCTTAATAAATGGAATTCTGACCCATTGAAATTCAGTAAGTTCTCTTTTCCAATTGAAGTCTTTCATTTTTATGATCATGTTGTGGTGGCCGGAAGTAAGACTATCTGTCGCAAAATAAGTTTTGAAACCATATTCACCGGTTTTAGTTAATTGATGTTCGTACCACACCAAAGGTTCGATGCGCTTTCCATCTATTTCTATGATAAAGATTTCATTCAAAGCTTCTTTGTAAAGAGAATCAGATCTTAATCGATCTTCAAATTCTTCAAAATCATCATCTGTTAAACTCACTGCATATTTCTCTAAGTGATATTCTAGGCTTTCATCCATTTCTTTCCAATAATTGATAAAAATCCATTCGTATTTATCTTTTAAGACTTCTCTGGAAATACAAGCTTGAAAGGCAAAGCTTTTTTCCTCAGGTATACTTTCATAATAGTTGTTGAATTTCAAATCATAAGCAAGTGGGATGTCTAGATAATCCCTGTCATCTAAAATATTATAATTAAAAAAGCCCTCTAACTTGAGATAGCTCCCAATTTGATTAATAGAAACCAATAAGCCAATGATAAAATATACAAAGAATATGCTCAGTATCTTCCACGGTTTGATATTGGTAATTAGAGTGAGCCACTCTTTTTTGTATAAAAAAGACAAGCTTATATAGCTGAAAAAAGAAAATATCCCCTGGATGATTCTATGCCGTTTTTTAAATACTCGAAAGGTCAAACGTTCAAAAGCTCCAGTAACAATAAAGAAACTAAAAACCGCTAGAAAATACTTTCCAATGGCTCTATCTAAAAAGGTATAAACTGGTATTGCGTCAATTATTTCGTCAAAAATGACAAGCAAGATAGTTGTACTTACAGAGATCATTGCTAACAAAATGGCGATAGAATAACTCAAATTACAGGCTGCATCTATGTTATCCAACCTTCTTTTAATGTTCAGTGACTTTTTTTCTTTTTCTGAAAGAAGATGGTAAACCTGTTCTCCCTCTGGATTAATGCCCTTAGGAAAACTGGAATAGATACCTATTAGAGCAACCCAAAGTGCCCTCAAAGCAAGATTGACAATGAATCCTATCAATAATATTCTAGTCAGCAGGTAGGCCAAAAATAGAGAAATTAGAATGTAGTCATTCAAATAGGTAGTCTCATAAGAAAGAATGAACATTCTTTTGAAATAATCAGGTATTTGATATAAAGTGATTACAATACCCCCTGCTATCAACAATTCAATCTGCCAGCTATTACCCTGTAGCTTCTCTAACCAGTCTGGAAGTATTTTTTGTCCTGATTTCATGCCTTTTCACTGCTTATTAACCAAGAATGATCAAAACGTTGCATCGGCTTTGAAAAAAATTCATT
>JBCBCD010000853.1:0-3526 GCA_038530915.1 Bacteroidota bacterium | reverse complement strand
TATATTTCTATAGCTTTGACAGAAGAGTTTGTCTTAATTTTAAGACTTTTATTTTAAAGCGATTCAAATATATACGATTCAACTTAAAAGTAAAACTTATAGATAAATTTTTTTTTATGATATGCTTGCATCGATCGAAAATGAATTGTGCTTGTTAGTAGTAAAAAGCAGCAAGTTAACAAACATATAAAGTAGACAAATTGTTCCATCTATATATTAATGTTACTTTTACACTAAGTACCTAAAATTGTGATTATGAAAAAGATGGTTCCCCTTTTAAACAAGAACAGATGGATTAATAAAAATCAAAGAACCTCTTTTTAAAGAACATATTTCGCAATTTGCATTAACTATTTAATCATCAAAAACGATCAACCAATGGCAAAGAAAATTGCAATCAACGGTTTCGGAAGAATCGGAAGACTTACCTTTAGAAACCTCCTTCAAAGAGAAGATGTTGAAGTAGTTGCTATTAATGATTTGACAGACAACCAAACCTTAGCTCACCTTTTGAAGTACGATTCTGCTCAAGGTCCATTTGAGGGAACCGTAGAAGTTACTGATGACAAGTTCATCGTAAACGGAAAAGAAATTTTAGCTACCTCTGAAAGAAACCCGGAATTACTTCCATGGGCTGACAATGAAATTGACCTGGTACTGGAATGTACTGGTATATTCCGTACAAAAGAGAAAGCGGGTTTGCATTTGAAAGCAGGTGCTAAAGACGTTTTAATCTCTGCTCCAGCTAAAGGTGGTGAAGTACAGACTATTGTATTGGGTGTAAACGATGACGAGTTGGATCGTCGTAAAAATGTTTTCTCTAATGCATCATGTACAACCAACTGTTTGGCTCCGGTAGCAAAAATCATGAATGATAACTATGGTATCGTTGTAGGTTCTATGACGACTACTCACGCATATACAGCTGACCAGCGTATTCAGGATGCTCCACACAGAGATTTGCGCCGTGCTCGTGCTGCTGCTTTCAATATCGTACCTACTTCTACAGGTGCTGCAGTTGCAGTAGGTAAAGTAATTCCTGTATTGGCAGGTAAATTGGATGCTATTGCTGTACGTGTTCCTGTTATTACAGGTTCTATGATCGAATTGAATGTAGTGGTTGAAAAAACACCTACGGTAGAAGAAGTAAACGCAAAATTCAAAGAAATGGCTGATGGTCCATTGAAAGGAATTTTACAGTATTCTGTTGATCCTTTAGTATCAAGTGATATTGTACGCAATCCTCACTCTTCTATCTTCGATTCATTGATGACTTCTGTGAATGGAAACATGGTGAAAGTAGTTAGTTGGTATGACAACGAAGCAGGTTACTCTGCTAGAATGGCTGACTTGGCTCACATGATTCTAACTAAATAGTTGATCAGCTTATAAGTGTATAAGGTTAGGAGGAAATTGCACCCGCCTAACCTTATCAACTGATACACTTATAATCTAAATTGCAAGTTCTTTTTATTTCATTTGAGTAAACAGTGTTGTTGTATAACACTTTTCTCATCAACTTCCCAAGTATGAACTTCGATTTTAATAATAAAAAAGTCCTCATCCGAGTAGACTTTAATGTTCCTTTAAACTCCAATTATGAGGTTACAGATGACACAAGGATAAGAGGTGCTCTTCCTACCATAAAGCATGTTTTGGACAATGGTGGAGCAGTAATATTGACCTCTCACCTGGGTCGTCCTATGAAAAAACTAAAAGAAGATGGCACTGTCAATGTTGAAAAATTCACATTGAAGCATGTAGTGGAAAGACTTTCCAGCTTATTGGACAAGCCTGTTCAGTTTTGTGGTGAAACAGTAGGAAGTAAAGCAAGTGAGGCAGCTGCTAAATTGAAAGCAGGTGAGGTATTGTTATTAGAAAATACACGCTTCATCAAAGGAGAGAAAAAAGGAGACGAGGCATTTGCCAAGCAATTATCTGAGCTGGCAGATATCTACATCAACGATGCATTTGGTTCTGCTCACCGTGCTCATGTATCCACTACAACTGTTGCACAATTCTTTGATGCTTCTGCCAAGTCATTTGGCTTTTTAATGCAAAAAGAGATAGAAAATGCAGATCGCGTTTTGAATAATCCGGAGCGTCCTTTGACTGCTATCATTGGTGGAGCTAAGGTTTCTGACAAAATCTTGTTGTTGGAAAAATTAATCGGCTTCGTAAATAACCTTATTGTTGGTGGTGGTATGGCTTATACTTTCATCAAAGCTCAAGGTGGTGAAATCGGCAACTCATTGGTTGAAGACGACAGACTGGAATTGGCGGGTAAATTGTTGGAGCAAGCCAAAGCCAACAATGTCAACATCTATTTGCCGGTTGATTCTGTTGTAGCCGATCAGTTTTCTAATGAAGCAGACTTCAAAACAGTAAATAGCGACAGCATAGAAGATGGCTGGATGGGTTTAGACATAGGCGAACAAGCTAGAGCTGCTTTCTCTGAAGTAATAGCCAACTCAAAAACGTTACTTTGGAATGGCCCTATGGGCGTTTTTGAAATGAGCAATTATGCCAATGGTACCAAAAACATAGCTGAAGCAGTAGCTAAAGCCACTGAAAATGGTGCTTTCTCATTGGTAGGCGGTGGTGACTCTGTTGCTGCTGTTAATCAAATGGGCTTAGCAGAAAAGGTAAGTTATGTTTCTACCGGTGGTGGAGCAATGTTGGAATACCTGGAAGGCAAGGAATTACCGGGTATTGGTGCGGTGAAAGCTTAGTGTAGGGTGTAGGGGCTTAAAGCACTTTACACCCTATACATCTAATTATTTTTTACTTAGATAAGTGCTTGGACACAAATAACTATCACTTTATGATGTCATCTTTTTAAGCTGCCCTTTGTTAAATCCTCAGCTGATATGAATCACCTTGCGGATTTGCCTCGATCAGCTCTAAAAATCTGATCGATCAAAAACTCTACTTATTTTTGTCCAAGCACTTAAGTACTCGAGCAACACTAAATTATCTTTTTTGATGGACCCTTTTTTCGCTGTTCTTCGTTACAAAAAGCTTACAGAAACCTAGCTATGCGCGCTTTTTGCGCCTTGACCAGCTAAAAAATTCCCTCGATCAAAAAAAGCAATCTAATATTGCTCGAGTACTTACTTCTACATAGTCTACAAAACTGCCTGGATCTCCAAGCCCGGATGCCATTGAAGAAAATTTTTCAAATACTTTGCCATCACCCTAATCTATGGTAGATTCTTCACCATAAGGAAAAATCCTATTACGGTCTTCAAGAGTTGCAAATTTTAGAATAATAGCGTATTTATTTACCCGACTCCCTCTGTCTCCTTTTGCCAACATCAGTTGAACTCCTTTTGTTTTGTCTATAATAGGAGCCATTTCTGTATTTATAAATTGTTCAAATTTAGCATGATCGACATTTCCCTTCAGTTCAATTGGATGAATAGAAATAACTTCTTTGGAATTTAATACAGTTCATCCCGAATTTTGTAATAAATTCCATTAGTCTAAGGTCGAATCGTCCTATGGACTGTCTAATTGAATTTCC
>JBCBCD010000852.1:0-3532 GCA_038530915.1 Bacteroidota bacterium | reverse complement strand
TTTGTCTGACAATTGGCTCTTATAAATTGAGAGTAGACTCATCACCTCACGCCGGGAGGTGATGAGTCTACTCTAATCATCTTCAACCACCCTATCATTATCCAATGGCAATTTGATCGTAAAGGTCGTTCCTTTTCCTTCTTCGGTGTCAAAATAGATTTCGCCATTTACGGATTCGATGATGTTTTTAGAAATGGCCAAGCCTAAGCCAGAGCCGGATGACTTTGTAGTAAAGTTGGGAACAAATACTTTTGCTTTCATGTGTTCGGGAATACCAGTGCCATTATCTGTTACTGTAATGATTACTTTTTCATGTTGTTTTTGGGCTTTTACGTGAATGCCCCCCTTTCTATCTTCTGGAATGGCTTGTATCCCGTTTTTTATCAAATTAGAACATACTCTGGAAAGTTGTTCTCTATCTGCTTTTACAAATAAATGCTCTTCGGGGGCAGATAACAATATTTCTAATTGACTTTCGGATTGGTCTTTGTACAAGTTTGTTATACCTAAAAGCATTTCTTGAATAGAAAAACGCTCTACCTTTAAGGAAGGCATTTTAGCAAAATTCGAAAATTCTGTGGCGATGCGGGATAAACTATTGATTTGTTCAATCAAGGTATTGGACACCCTCTTTAGCATTTGATCAATATTTTGTGGGTCAGCATCATAGGCACGAAGCAGGTACTGCACATTTAATTTCATAGGAGTAAGTGGGTTTTTTATTTCATGTGCTACCTGTTTCGCCATTTCCTGCCAGGCTTCTTCTCTCTCGTTTTTCTTAAGTAATTCTGTTTGTTCAGCTAATTTGGTGATCATGGAGTTGTAAGAATCCACTAATTGCCCAATTTCATCTTTTCTATCCCATGGGATGAGGGAGTTTTCCTCCAAAGAGGTCGCACTCAGGTGATTACCTATTTGAGCAATTGGACGCGTAATCGAGTTAGTAAGGAAGATAGCTGCTGTGCCGGCTATGATTAGAAGAAAAACATAAACATTTAATAGGTTGCCAAGAAATTGACCTATTTGAATTCCATCACTGGCTACTATCGTTTTTTGGATAATGGAGGCTATGTATTTTGTTTCTTTCTGGGAATTCTTTATGGGTAAATAAAACAATTGCAGCTGCGATATAGGGGATTGACCTTGATAATAATTATATGCTGGAACTTCTCTGATTAGGTTTTCCGGTAATTGACTGACTTGAAAAGAGAACAATTCTTTTGTTTGATCTGCTTTCCAAATCAGCTTACCTTTTGTATCATAAAGTAATAGGGTAGAGTCTATGGCAGATGTAATTGAAAGTTGTTGAAGTAAATCACCATTCGTAATTTTTGATAAACTTTCTGACAAAGCATTTAAGTTGGCAATGGTTTGCTTTTGCCGCTCAAATGTTGCATTTCTTTTAATAAATGAAATAGATATTAAACCAACCAAGATAAATGATCCTAGTAGAATGGCAAATACACTATTCTGTAAGCGAGTACTTAAGGAAGATAAATCACTAAACCATTCTACATCATAGATATCTGTCAATTGGGTTACTATGAAAAGATTCCTTGTAAGTACTCCTACCATCATGCTGATAAAAAGAGCTGAAAAAATAGTGATAGGCTCTGCATACCCTTGCATAGGGCGATTGAGAATAATGAGTCTTTGATTATCTAGTTTTTGTCCTACTGCCAGAAATTTGCCATTTAGTACAAAACTTCGATCTTGTTTTCTATCCAATAATACATTTACCGCTTGTTGAGGAACACTGCCTTTTCCTTCTACAATTTGACCATCTCTTTTGATAATCAACCAGTTTGGGAAAAGAAGATTTTGATTTTCCGAACTGATTAATTGGCTTAAATGTGTTGACTGTTTTCTAAGGTAGTCAGTATTTTGTGGTGTGATAAAAGAAGGCATTTTCCATGAATACAATTGCTGAGATGTAGTGGTAACCTCTTCACTAATAATTTGAGCAATTTGAGTTGATGCTTTTCTCAGGTACTCATTAGTTTGGTAGGTAAAAGCAATGCCGGAACCAAAGGACGCATAACCAACCAGCCAGATAAATGTCCAGGTAAGACTATTGCTGCTTAAATCGGAGTAGATGTTCCAAAGGGCTACATGTAGTATACTTACTAAGATAATTACCGCTGGAAATATTTCAATTTTGAGAAGCATACCGGCAATGGTTCCTACAAGTACACCTATTCCCATGCCAATATTTCGAATTCTTTTATCAGGCTTTTCCTTACCCAGGTGATGTAGCTTTTTTTGCCCCCAAAACAGTAAACCAAGAAAAAGAAAAATAATAATAACCAAAGAAGTTATAGCAGGTATATTCAGGTTGAGTACACTAATTATGCTAAATTGAAACTGATCAGAGAACAACAGATACTCAATACACCACGCAATAATCCACAAATAGATATTGATGATGCTAAAAATGATACTGTTGTTTAGAATTGAAAATCTTGAATTAGTAGCATTTACATCAAATATGAATTGACTACTTAAAACGGCCCAGGCAACAAAGAAATATTCACCAAGTGTCAACCAGGGAAAAGTACTCTCCCAAAGTGTAGCTAGCATTGGATTAGCAAGTATAACGGAACCATAGTCTAAAGCCTTAAAAGAAAAAAGCAGCACAATAACCATTATAAAAGCGAATACATTTTTAGTTCCTTCTGTTAATATCGGATGTTGAAAGCTTTTGATAATTAGCTGGAGAAAGACAATGATTACAATCACACTAACAAATAAAAAAGTAGCTAAGGAAGAACTTAGTTGAGGATGTTTATCAAGCTGTTTGATGTAAAATATTGCTTGTTCATCTTTTATTAAGATAGGATAATCTTCTTTAGAAAGTGTTAGTTCAAAATGTGAGGGAATGAGAGGCACTGAATTAAGCTCAGTGGATATGGAATTATTTTTTTGTAAGTATAAAGTAAGTACACTTGTAGAAGCCTTAGCTTCCTTTTTAATAAATAAAAAAATACCCTCAGGATATACCCATTTTACATAATTCGAATGGATCAATTGTGATAATAAAGGCTTTGGTAAATCAAGAGGAAAAGTAGAGTCATCAATTGAGGTATCGTTTGCATTAAAATAAAAACCAGTATGGAGATTTGATTGGTTTTTACTCCCAGACCAGCTTTGAACCTCTTCTCTTATTCTACTTTCAAACTGAGCTACTTCCTTCTCAACGGAAGAGCTTGTTCTTTGACCCGTTACAAATAGAGTGATTCCCACTATGATCAAGAGAAGAAGAGAAAAACCAAGAGTGTATAATTTTTGCAATCGGGTCATCTTTTTGAGCTGGCTGCTTATGATTTGTTGATACTTTATAGTACGAGAAAAATCATATAATGTTTTTTGTGATGTAGGCAGGCTGAACACTTTATTAATTGATCCAAATTACGATTGATGCACCTTGAATATAAATAAGAGATAAAATGGGTTGCAGCCGCTGGCCGCAACCCATTTTATCTCTTAGCCTCCATAATTAATTCAGTTGTGAGCTTGATCGGAACTTGAGTTA
>JBCBCD010000851.1:0-3542 GCA_038530915.1 Bacteroidota bacterium | reverse complement strand
AGATCAAATTCAATTTAGAATGGTCTATAGACCATTCTAAATTGAATTTGATCTATACCAACTCTGAAAATGCGTATGGTTGGATGTACAACAACTTAGGAGGTAACCCAATTATAAAAATAGTTGAAGCCTTCAAAGACAAATACAAATTCCGTCAATTTACACGGGAAATGTACCCTGATTTTTACTACAAATCTGTTCATTTGAATGAGCTGGATCAGTTTGACTTCTCAAAGTTGACTTACCCAATCATTATAAAACCTTCTAGTGGTTTCTTTAGTATTGGGGTACACAAGATCAATCAATTATCGGAATGGCCCATCATCATAAAAAAATTACAAGAAGAACTCGTTGAACTGGCCAAGGCTTTCCCCAGAGAAGTCATCGATGGAACTCAACTCTTAATTGAGCAATACATAACAGGACGAGAATTTGCTTTTGATGCTTATTTTAATGATCAAGGAGAAGTTGTTATTTTAAATGTACTTGAACATATTTTTTCTGGTGAAGATGATGTTAGTGATCGCGTATACATAACGTCAACAAGCTTGATTAAACAATACCACGACTTGTTCAAGGACTTTCTTTTAGAAGTATCCAATAAAATACCATTGCATGAGGTTCCACTACATGTAGAAGTACGTGTAGATGATCATGGTTTGCTTATGCCTATTGAAATTAACCCACTCAGGTTTGGCGGTATGTGCTCTACAGCAGACTTTACTTACCACGCTTATGGTTTTAACCCTTATGAATATTATTTCAACCAGCAAAAACCTGATTGGGAAGCAATAGAAAAAGACGTTCAGAATAGACTATTTGCAATAATAGTTCTGGACAATTCAACAGGAATAAATGGCAAAAGCATACAACAATTTGATTACGATTCGATCATAAAAGGATTAAAAAGCCCCATCGAGTTCCGAAAAATGGATTATACCAAGTATCCTTTCTTTGGAATGTGTTTCATCGAATTAGAATCGGGTGAGTTGGAAGAAGTAGATTGGTTATTGAAGTCGGATCTTAAAGAATATATCATAAGTCATAAGCTATAGGTCATAGGTCATGCTGCTCTGTCGTGTACCTGTAAGAGCAGCATGACCTATGACCCATGACTTATGAGGATCATTCGTTATTCAACAACTTGTGTTTTTGCTGAGCAAATTCTTCATTCGTTAGAATGCCTTTATCTCTTAGCTCTGCAAGATCACGCAATTGTTTAAGCAAGCTATTCATCTGAGGGTTACCGTTTAAATCAAGTTCTTCATCTTTTCTAGAGCTGACACTAATAGATTTTACAGTTTTGTATCCATTTTCTATGAATGCATCAAATTGTGGATGAGACCTAAGAAAAGCCAGAGCATCATGTGAATGTATTCTATCTATATCTTTGAATCCATAGTGAACCGCATCCTCTAAATGTATAAAGGCCTGATCTGCTTCTTCCAACATAGAATAGGTACAGGCCAAATTAAAATGTAAGGTAGGATCATCCGGTTTTTCTTCTAAGGCCCCCAGGAAAGCTTCTAAAGCTTCTTCATAAGCATAAGATCGAAACAAACGGATGCCTTCTTTCTTTAGTTCGCCCTTTGGAGCACGTTGTTCATAGCTGTAGTTATTTTTTTCTGCCCGGGCTTGTCTTTTGGCTTTATTACGTTGTACTTTGCGTCTTAAAGGAGCATTGTATTTGTCATCAAACTCAACTTGAGGCATGACAAAGAGCAATACTGCATCAACAAATCCTATCAAAAAAGGAATGATGATGGGAGGAAACTCTACGGGCTCACTCACAGTAATCATAAATGTTATAAAAAACATAAAAAAGTGCAATATGCCCACTACTCTTTGGCCCAGATAAAATCTGTGTACGCCAAAAATTCCCATTATGAAGGCCAAAATAGCAGCTACCGTTTTATTTCTCATTCTTAAAGTAAGTTGACTATCCACTATAAATAACGAATTTAAATGTAATTAGATATATTTGACAAGGACTAGTACGAAAAAATACAAAGTTCAGGACTAAATTTTTTCCCTTTTCTGCTTATGGTACTATTGTTTAGACGAATACAGTGGAGATGGGTGATAAGTATTGAAAATACTTAACATACTAGTACTATCCACCTACGATTTTGATCCATTCAACGACATTTCTTTCCAAACCGACTGCATCCACTTAGAATTGTAGTGAAACAAAAAAGTTGAAACATGAGAAAGTATTTGTTATTTCTAATTTTAGTAGTGTTGTTGGCACAGTCTTGTATAATTTCACTACATCCTTTGTATACTAAAGAAACCATTGCTTTCCATAAGAGCCTTAGTGGCACTTTTGAAGAAGGCGAAGAAGAAGAAAAAGTCTTTTGGAAGTTTGAAAGAAAGAAAGATTACTACAATTTGATTCGATATAGCGAGAAAGGCGATACGTTGCAGTATGAAGCGACACTGGTCAAACTTGGAAAACATTACTTCATGGACTTTTATGCAGAACCACCTGATGAAGTCAGTAATGATATTATCGAGTTTTTGCCTACACACAATTTTGCGAAGCTGAATATTGAAGATAACTTATTGACCTTTCAGTTTTTTGATTACAACTTTTTGGATGACTTATTTGAAAACCGTAAGATTAGAATCAAACATGAGGTCGTAGAGGATGCGAGGGTGTTGACCGCAAAAAGTGAAGACCTTCAAAAGTTTGTATTAAAATATGCGGATACACCGGAAGCATTTGATGATAAAAGATTGGTAAAGAGAATCCGATAATGAAAAGAATTAGTCAATTGGCCCAAAACAACTATGTTCAACACACCTTGTTTTGGGCATTCAGCTATTATGTATTGCTCAATGTATTTGCTTATGAATCCCCCTTCCAGGCCGTAGATTACATCTACACCTTTTTATTTCATATTTCACTGGTATTGGGTGTCTATTTTAATTTGAGTACCGGAATTCCTATCTTTTTAAAAAGTGGAAGATACATTGCCTACATGGTCTTTGCCATTTTTTGCATAGGTCTCATCATGTTTAGTAACGAATTCACATTCAACTACTTATCTGATTATTTTTTCCCTGGTTATTTCTTCATTTCTTATTACAATTACTGGGATTTATTCCAGTTTGGTGCCATTTATATTGCTACCAGTACTCTTTTAAAGCTTTCTAAGGCTTGGTTTCAGGTAAATAAACAAGAAAGACAGATTAAGCTTTTAGAGGAACAAAAACTAAAAGCTGAGTTAAAAGCTTTACAGCAACAAATACAACCGCATTTTTTATTCAACTCACTCAATGCCTTATACAATATGGTTGAAGAAAAAGACCCCAGGGCTTCTACCTCTATCATTAGACTTGCTGATAACCTGAGGTATTTGCTTTATGAGGTAGGAGAACACTGGGTATCTATCGAAAAAGAAATAGAATTTATCAATAATTATATTGAACTACAAAAACTAAGATTTGACGGAGATCAAGTCAATATACAATTCGATCACAATTATGAAGATCAGAATGGTACCAAAATCAATGGAGCTATTTTGCCATTCTGATCT
>JBCBCD010000850.1:0-3542 GCA_038530915.1 Bacteroidota bacterium | reverse complement strand
CCTAAAGAAGTCGAATACCTGGAACAATTTGTATTTGTAAAATCAGATAAGATCTTGCACAGAGTAGATTTTCAAACCATCATTTACGTGCAGGCAGAGGGAGATTTCGTGAGAGTAATAACTACAGAAACCAAACACTTTTTATCAAATACTTTAAAATATTGGACCTCTATCCTTCCTGAGCGACATTTTTTACAAGTTCATCGCTCCTATCTAATTAATATTTCTAAAATTGAAAGCATTAGAGGGAATGAAATCATCACTAAGGCAGGGAAAGTACCTGTAGGGAGGAGTTTTAAGAATAAATTGTTGGAGACTATTGAAAAGATTGGCTCTCAAAATTGAGTTTAGAAGGTTAGGGGTTAGAGGGTTAGAAATTTTGAACTTCACCTTTTTGTAGAAAGCATTCAGAATCTCGGCTTCCCAACAGACAAAGTGATCAACCTAACCTTCTACCCCTCTAACCTTCTACACCTTAATTCCCTACTCTCCCCTCTTCAGATTCCAAGCCCGTCTTTCTCTTTCGATTGGATTTGATCTCTTTACTACCAAAAGAATAGTTGAGGTTGAATCTCACATTTCTACTTTCCCAGCCTCCTGAGCCGTCGATGAAGAGTTCACCAAAGGTCATATCTGCACGCCAGAAAGAGGAGAAGAAGATATCATTCACGGCAAGTCTGGCTGTTAATCTATCATTCATGAATTTCTTTTGGAGGGCCAGGTTTAAAGCACCCATACTTCTGGTAAGATAAGTTCCCCCCCAAACAGATGGAGAATTGTACCAACCAGAGACTTCAAATTTGAATCCTTTAGGCAAGGAAAAAGTATTGGATGCATAAAGGCTCAAAGTATTCTGATCTATGGAAGTAAACTTATCATCCTGCCCATCATAGCTAGATCTGAAAGCATTAACACTCATGTATACACTCCACCATTTGGTTGGAGAAAACGGATAACTCACTCCAATATTCAATACTTGTTGATTGGCAATGTTTCTTGTTTGTAAGAAATTGCGATTAGAACCCAATGTATCCGTTACCTGAGCAAAGAAATCACTGATAAAGCTGTAACTGATTGAAGTTGTCAATCGATACTTGTAAGTATTGGATAGCTTGATATTGTTGGTATACTGAGGTTGTAAGAATGGATTGCCTTTAGAAAAACTCAATTCATCGATCTGGGCTTCAAAAGGATTGAGTGTCTGATAATTGGGTCGCTGTATGCGTCTACTGTAGGTCAACGCCCATGAGTTCTTATAACTTGGATTATAAGTCAACCCACCACTCGGGAACCAATCCAGGTAATTGCGCTTTACATTGTTCTCTTCATTTTGTTGTAAGCTGATCAGATCCCCCTCAGAGATGGTCTGTTCTGCTCGCAAACCCAATTGTAGGTTCCATTTTTTCCATTTCTTATTGAAGTTGATATAAGCGGCATTGACATTCTCATCGTACAAAAACTGATTGCTACGTTCAGCATTGAAGTTGTCTTGATTTTGAATCACGTCATAAAAATCAAAAGTATTATCTGTCTCTACCAATGAGTATTTCACTCCTACTCCTAATTGTCCACCTAATGCTCTTTGTGAATAATCCAGCTTGACAGTGAAAATATCAATATCTGTTGGAGTGATCATTCTTGAATTTCTTTCAAAAAGAACTGTTCCGGTGAAATTGTCTATATACTGATTGGGCTGAAAATTATTCCTATCTCTACTGTAGCGGCCATAATCCACATCAGCTGTAAATTCACGTCCCAGTGTATCTGCATATCTGTAATTGATATTTCCGTTGATGTTGTAATTATCGCCTTGGTTGATGCTATTGGCCACCAAGGTCTGCTCAGCTACATCATCACCAAAAGGAATAATAGGTGTATTGGTAAAGCCATTATTGGTGTTGTTGAAAAAACTCCCATTCAGCAATATCCCAAAAGTATTCTTATCATTGGCAAACAGATCATAGCCCAACCTCACATTACTCGCATTATTATCATTGATGGCCTCCGTTTCAGAATCATATTGCACATTGCCCTGGTATCTATCCAGGTTGATAAAACTCCATGATTTCCCAAAGTTGTTGCTGAAAGAACCATAAAAGTTAGACCCACTAGTACGGCTATTTAGGGAAACAGAACTATTGTATCTACTATTCCTGCCATAAGTATAGCCTGCAACCAGTGTACCATTGGTACCCAAGCTCTTGTCTTTTTTCAGCTTGATATTGATGATTCCGGCATTACCTGCTGCATCATACTTGGAAGAAGGCTGAGTGATCAATTCAATGGCTTCAATATCTGAAGATTGGAGCGTTTGGAGGAAATTGGTCAAATCATCGCCATTAAGAGGAGAAGGTTTGCCATTGATGTAGATCAAAACTCCTGTTTTACCATCTAAAATGATGTTATTGTTATTATCGACAATAACCCCCGGTGCCTTTCTCAACAATTCAAAGCCATCACTACCTGTCGCATTGAGCGTATTTTGTACATTAAAAACGGTGCGATCTGCTTTTATCTCAATCATGGGTTTCTGAGCGACTACTTCTACCGCTTCCAGATCAGAAGAAACTGTCTGCAAAGTAAATGCTTCTAAGTCCAATAAAGCTTCCTGGAAAGTGAACGGTTCTGACTGGAAATCAACCATTCCTACATAGGTTGTTTGGATAAAATACTTCCCGTATTTAATGCCTTTGAAGACAAAAGTACCGTCATCTTCACTTACCTCATACTTAACTACAGAAGAATCGGCAGCATTTTTTAAAGCAATATTGGCAAAACCAAGTGGACCATCATCAGAGGCAATCTTTCCTTTGATGGCACCACTTTGTGCTTGTAGAAAACAAACCAGTGTAATGAATAAAAATGTGTGGGTGATTTTACTTACAAAAGTCATAATGAGTGTTTAATTATAAATGATAGACTCAAATTGCATCAAATGGTTACACCAACAAACCAAAAACCGATGAATGGCAATATGAGCCGATGAATGGCAAAGCATCCATTCAACGACTCATTTGTCATTTCGTCGGAAAAAAGTAGTATAAAAATGGCATTGATTATACTTTTGAAGTGCCTTTAAATATGAGTAAAATTAAACCAATGATTAGTAAAACATCCTTAAATCTCAATGATCCCATTGAGTTAGAAGAGGGGGAAAAAAATAAAGACTCTTTTTGGTACAAAGAATATTTTGGGATAAAGGTATTTGAAATGGCTGCAGTTCTTGCCTTGTACTTTTTTTTCGCCTTGTCCTATCATGTTACTCTTTGGGTGAGTACATTAAGTATTCATAAAGGAATCGATAGGTTACTGAGTTTTGGTCGTTTTATAGACCAAGCTGGTTTAGGCTATAGCATTAAACTCTTAATTACTATTCCTTTTTGGTGGCTAATTTTTAGAAAGTTGAGTCATTGGAGTTTGAGAAGCAGGTTATCGCTACACCTTGTTGGTTTACCATTATTTTCATTTCTCTTCCAATGGGTCTATTATTGAATGCAATAGAATAAGCCGGGAATATAAATGTCCCAAACTGATGAAGGGCC
>JBCBCD010000849.1:0-3543 GCA_038530915.1 Bacteroidota bacterium | reverse complement strand
TTCGTCAAAATGCATCGATTCTCTTACTTTTACAAACATATGAGGACGCAGAGTTATCCTGCAAAATTGAAAAGCTAGCTTTTCAATTTTGCAGAATCAAAATGACCTATGACCTATGACCTATGACCTATGATCTATGAAATTTGTATATTCGAGATAAAACTTTGAAGACCAATAGTATGAAAAAACTTTTATTCTTGATCGCATTATTTGTGATTTCGTATTCCTTACCAGATCAGGTAAAAAAGGCTCCTGATCGTTATCGTGGAGAAGGACCTTACAATCAATTAATCATAAGAGGAGTTATGTTGATCAATGGGAATGGTGCTCCACCAAGAGGTCCTATTGATGTAGTGATTGAAGACAATATCATCAAACGCATTCAAGTAGTTGGTTATCCAGGTGTACCGATAGATCCTGATGGTCGACCACAATTAAAGCCAGGAGGAAAAGAACTGGATTGTGAAGGCATGTATTTATTACCAGGCTTTGTAGATATGCATGGCCACATTGGTGGAAGAGCTCAGGGAGCGGATGGAGAATATGTATTTAAACTCTGGATGGCGCATGGAATTACCACCATTAGGGACCCTTCTTGTGGAAATGGCTTGGATTGGGTATTAGATCAAAAAGAAAGAAGTGAAAAAAATGAAATTACTGCCCCAAGGATCATGGCCTATACCGTTTTTGGCCAAGGGTCTTTTGACCCCATTTCCAATCCGGAACAAGCTGTTGCATGGGTAAAAGAAAATAAAGAAAAAGGTGCGGATGGGATCAAATTTTTCGGAGCTGCACCTGATATCATGGATGCTGCTCTGAGAGAAAATAAGAAACTAGGCCTTCGCTCAGCTTGCCACCATGCACAAATGGACGTGGGTAGGTGGAATGTACTCAACTCTGCCAGAGCTGGATTAACATCGATGGAGCACTGGTATGGACTACCTGAAGCCTTATTTTTTGACAGGACGGTACAACACTATCCATTGGACTACAACTATCAAAATGAGCAGGATCGTTTTGGGGAAGCGGGCAGGCTTTGGAAACAAGCAGCAGAACCACATTCTGAACATTGGAATAAGGTAATGAATGAATTATTGGAGTTGGATTTTACCATAGATCCTACTTTCAATATTTATGAAGCCAGTAGAGATTTGATGCGAGCTCGCCGAGCTGAATGGCATGAGACTTATACCATGCCTTCACTTTGGCAGTTTTACATGCCTTCAAAAATCTCTCATGGCTCGTACTGGCATTTTTGGGGAACAGAAGAAGAAGTTTCCTGGAGAGAAAATTATCGTTTGTGGATGACCTTCATCAATGAGTATAAAAACAGAGGAGGAAGAATCACTACGGGCTCTGATTCAGGATTTATTTTCCAATTGTATGGCTTTGCTTACATTAGAGAAATGGAGTTGCTTCGCGAAGCTGGTTTTCATCCTTTAGAAGTCATTCGCTCTTCAACTTTGAATGGTGCAGAAGCATTGGGTATGGATGATAAAATAGGGACCATCGAAGTGGGGAAATTTGCTGATATGGTAGTTGTAGAGGAAAATCCACTCCGAAACCTTAAAGTACTGTATGGCACAGGTGCCATTAAACTTACAGAAGATAATGAAATCATCCGCGTCGGTGGTGTAAAATATACCGTAAAAGATGGAATTGTCTATGATGCGAAGCAGTTGCTCGAAGATGTTGCCCAAATGGTTGAAAATTCCAAGAAAAAAGAAGATTTTGAGATCGTACAACCTGGTATGGAACCTAAAAAACAATAGAAATACCTTTTACAAGCGATCTACGCTTTGCACAGATCGCTTGTAACTTAAACTATACAGTAATATGGATCCGGAAATTTATGAAATAGCTAAAAAGAAAGTCAATCAAAAAAAGAAATTTTACAGACATCTCTCCGCCTTTCTGGCAGTAGGCTTTTTCTTCTTTATGATGAACATGCTTACGCTTGATGGTGATAGGGAAATGTGGTTTTTCTTTCCTATGCTTCCATGGAGTATTGGTCTTTTCATCCATTACTTTACTACCTTTGGGCTGCCTTACAACAAAGCACTCTCTGCTGAATGGGAACAAGAAGAAATGCTTAAGGAAATCGACTTACTTAGACGTCAACGAGAAGACAATCTTCTACCACCACCTGATGAAAAGGATTACTTACCTGATCTACCTGAGCTTCCTAAAAAAGAAAAGATAGAGAGAACCAATTGGGATGACAATGACTTCGTTTAGTTCAGTGCCTACAAACAAAAGATATTATGAAATACACCACCCAAGTTGAAATCAATCGCCCTGTAGCGGAGGTCATCAAACTCTTTGATGATCCTGATAATTTGGCTAAATGGCAGGATGGACTTCAGAGTTTTGAACACCTCAGTGGCACTCCAGGCAAAACTGGTGCAAAATCACGCCTGGTCTACCAAATCGGAAGACGTACCATTGAAATGATAGAAACTATTGAAAGTCGTAATCTCCCTGACGAGTTTTCGGGCACCTATGAAGCTAAAAATGTATTCAATCGGGTAGTCAATCGTTTTACTCCAATAGAAGAAAATAAGACCTTATATGTAGCTGAACAGGAATTTAAATTTTCAGGATTTATGAAAATTATGGCTTGGTTGACTCCGGGAGCATTTAGAAAAGAATCGCAAAAAAGTTTAGAAGCGTTTAAGAAGTTTGCAGAGACGGAAGTTGATAAATGAGTGGATAAGTTTATTAGATGATAAGGTTATAAGTTTCTTTTGAATTTTATGGTTAGTGAAGATATTAACCTTATTAAAACTGCTATTAAGGTGATAATGGGTACTGCATAAGTCAAGTACCAGAATGATGTATTTTTCCATAACCAAGCTGGATCACTTCCATCGAAATTGTTGAACCAATTTCCAGATACCAATCTCCCGTATGGCCACCACAATATTCCCAATATCATCGCTATTACCAACAAGCCGTTGCTCCATCTATTCCGAACTTTGTTTTTCCATAAAAGCCAGAAAATCATAGGAAAAGTAGTCAGTAAGATTCCAACCAAAAGATTTCCCACCGGAAAGCGGTCATTGAAAAAGGTCATATTGAGAATGGATGCTCCAGTAACAAAAGCATATATGATAAGACCATTCAGTAAGATCAATAGTAGAACCCAAATAAGTTTATTGTTCATTGAAATATGTTTTGAATTTTAGTAAAGGGTTTAGAGAGTAGTGTTTAGCCCCCCTCTACACACTACTCTCTAAACTCTACACCAAGCCCATATTAAAATCACAATATCTTTTTTTGCTATATTTAAGGACTATCAATACGCTATAACCTATAAAATTCAAACGATTTATGAATCAAACCAAAGCCGTTCTGTTGTGCTTGTGCCTTCTAATTATTGCAAGTCCCACATTTTCACAAAATAAGAAGAAGAAAAAAGCCAAAGCCGAAGAAACAGAACAAAAAGAAGAACATTACTTAAAATCTGCTTCTATAAGTGGTATTAAGTTTAGAAGTGTTGGCCCTGCCATCACCTCGGGTAGAATTGCTGATTTTGCCGTT
>JBCBCD010000848.1:0-3544 GCA_038530915.1 Bacteroidota bacterium | reverse complement strand
TAAAACTTTAAAAACAAGAAAAATGAATTTCTATAAAATAGTCTCATCCATCTTTTTTACATTAATCAGTCTAACTTGCCTTGCTCAAAACTCAAGTATATCAGGTACAGTAAAATATAATACAGTAAGAGAAGAAATAATGCCAGATGTACAAATAGAGCTCTTGAACCAGGCAGGGATAGTTATCAATTCTACTATTACTGATTCACTTGGTAATTATAGTTTTAACAACTTATCCGATAATACTGATTTTTATGTACGCGCAAACTTCAACGATACTTTGCCAAATGGTAATACACTTTGGCTCAATGGAGTATCTACCTTTGACATTGTTTTGATCAAAAAATATTTGCTTGGAGATGAAGCTTTTACACCCCAACAGTTATTAGCTGCTGATGTAGATGAATCTGGTGATGTTAGCAATATAGATATTGTGTATATAGCACGAATCATATTGATGGTAGATGCTGTGCTACCCACTACAAAAAATTGGCGCTTTATCCATTCCAATTGGCAGTTTAATCAAAACAATGTTTTTGATAATCTTAATCAGGCTCAATTGGGATTGGTCATAACAGATGGTGCAACTCAAACACTTGATTTTACTGGTCTCAAAGCAGGAGACGTAAATGGTAGTTCTGTGTTCTAAGAATAATTGCAGATTTAGTACTTTAGGTAAAATTGGGGTGATATCTTACAAGGTATCACCTTTTTTAGGTTTTACACTCCATTTACAACGCAAAGTACTTATCTCGAAGCATATGACAGTTGACCACTTTCAGATTTGGCAAATTGATATTTTGAAGCAGTAGATTTGATTGGAAAGTATTTTTGATAAGAACTGACACAAAAGCACCAAGTGCTTTTGTGTCAGTTCTTTTTATTCGGAGTAAGTAACAACAATTTCTTCTTCTGTTGAAATAGGTTGTTCGAACTTCAATTGATTTAATTCCTCTTTCCATTCGAATGCTATATTTTGGTCACCCATTTTTACAGAACTAGGTTGATTAGTAATGCCATAAATGACAAAACGCCCATTCCTCTGATCCGGAGCTCCTTCATAACCATTACCTGATTGATTGAAAGAGATACTTAGACTGCTATCTTCCAAATTAAGCATCGACCTAAGCATTTGATATGCTCCTTTTTGATAGGCATTATTGGTTTTTGTATCATCAAAGTAAAGGGTATGTTCCATGTCTTTACCATCAAGGTAATAGTGTAAGTCTAGATTAGTTGTCTGATAATTATCCGTAGTTTTTACTAAGTCTGTCATGCACACCAATTCATTGCCTTTGACCAAAACAGGGATGGTTTCTACTGGAGCATCCATTGTAATCGTTTTACCGCCTTCATATTTTTCGCCAGTCCAGAAGTTGTACCAGCTTCCTTCCGGTAAATAAACATCAGCAGTGATCTGACCTTGTTCTAAAATAGGGGCAATCATTAAAGCATCTCCCCACATGTACTGGTTATCAGCCGATTCCGGAACATTGTCAAATTGGGTAAATAAAGGACGAGTTAACGGAATTCCTGTTGTAGAATTTTGCCATGCGGTATTGTAGATGTATGGCATCATTCGGTAACGCAATTCGATGTATTCTTTGAGTGTATTGCGTGTTTTTTCATCCCATAAGGCCAATTCAGCCGGTACATCAGAATTAGAATGTGGACGGAAGATGGGACTAAAAATAGCCATTTGCATCCAGCGCATATAAGCTTCATAGTCTTGGTCTTGGCCTGTAAATCCACCTGCATCTGCATGCATGTAAGCTAAGCCCGACATAGCCATGCCTAGCATAATTGGAATTTGCGGTTTGTAACCTGACCAGGTACGACTCACATCACCTGACCATGGTATTAAACCATATCTTTGCGAACCTGCATACCCAGCTCTGCCCAACATACAAAAACGTTCATTGGGAAAATCTTTTGCATAGCCATCATATAAGGTGCGTGCCCATTCATGCCCATACACTCCATGTACCTCAGAAGCTAAACCATTGGCATGGACCATACTATCAGGATGCATCTCAGGTTCACCCAAATCACCCCACCAGCCTTCTACGCCTATGGCTTTTTGTTCTTTATAGCGTTCCCAAAACCAATCTCTGGCTTCTTGTTGGAAAATATCTATTAGACCTCCATTTCCAAAATAGAAATTGGGCATATCCATGGTTGTTCCATCTGCTTTTTTACCCATTAATCCATTTTCATCCAGATAAGCATAGTTTTGAGACTTTTTGGTGAAGAAAGGCTCAGAAACAGTGATGGTTTTTACTCCTTTTGATCGCCAACCGGCAATCATTTCTTCCGGGGCGGGGAAGGCTTCGAGATCCCAGGCTAATTGACCCATTTTGCCATTTTCTATTTCTTTGCCAAACCAGAAGATGTCTAAGATGATAGCATCTACCGGAATGTCATATCCTAAAGTCAAATCAAGCACTGAATCTGCTTGTGCTTCGGTTCTGTAACCAAATCGAGATTGCAAATGCCCCAACATCCATAGTGGAGGAAGCGGTTGTTTGCCAGTAAGGTCAGTATAGGAGTCTATCAACTCATTGTAATTGTCGCCATTTACAAAGTAGTAAGCTTGATTACCCCCTAGTGAACTAAATTCAAAAATATCATTTTCTGTTTTTCCTATATCAAACCAACCTCTGGCAGGATTGTCAATCAATAGCATGTACTCATTGGAAGAGTAGATGTGAGGTATGGAATAGTTTAAAAATTCAGCTCCCTCGCCATAGCCATAATTGGGCTGGTTGTAAGATTGGAATTTATATCCTCTTCTGTTGAGTGGAATGGCTCTGGCACCGGTACCATATATCTTTTCATCATCTGCTAAATAAAACCTAAAGGAAGTAGTATCTCCATCTTTGCCATAACCAAGTTCTTCCATCAATTTCAATTCATCAGCATCGTTGTAAAAAGCCACCTTGAAGGGATTAAGCGTTACATCAACCCTGGTTGTAGCTGTGGAAAAAACAATAGCATCTTCCTGAAGATCATAGCTCATCGTTTGTGCTTCGTCCATGACAGGAGCATATACTCTGTCACCATAGACCGTATTCTCACCATCCGAATAACTTACTTTGATGATATCATCTGAAAGAGCAGCAATAGAATAAGTACCGCCATCCGCCTTAAATTGATAGACATTTTCAGCTGTTGTGGTAAAAGGGAGTTCTTGTCTTTGACAAGCAAATGTAGCTACTGCCAAAAACAGTAAAAGATGTTTAAGTTTCATACTTCTGATTTAAAGTTTACTTCTTTTCTAAATGTATTAAAGAAATATTCTCATCGCTAAAGGTAAAGCTTTTTAAAATATCTTGTGATCCTGTGCTACTGTGATCTTGTGATTCATTCCTGCTAATTTGTTAAGCATTCTAAACAAATTAGCAGGATAACTCTGCGTAACCCCTTTTACTCCGCGGTTAAAAAAATGGGTCTGAAAATTTTGTTTGATCACAGTGAAAATCGAACTTACAAAAGATCAAAAGATCAAAAGATCAAAAGATCAAAAGATCAAAAGATCAAAAGA
>JBCBCD010000847.1:2566-3553 GCA_038530915.1 Bacteroidota bacterium | reverse complement strand
TGGCCCGGAAATGGACTTTGGGGCAGCCGAAATTCTCCCGGGCCGGGGTCCACATCCGGTGTGCCGAGGTATCTTCCAAACAGGAAAACATCGCCGGCGGCATTGGTTTCCAGGTCTTCGATCGCCAGGCTGCCCGAATAAAACACATTCCAAAGCAGTTGTCCGAAGCGATCTCGTTTTTCTACTTCTTCAGGTTTTTGAATACAAATTATTTCTGGGAATAAAATTGAAATAAAGTTTTTACCGGTAATTAATTCCTTTGTAAAGGTTATACCCAATTTTTTAGATAAAAAACCCAGACTTTGATCTTCATTCCTACATACATAAAGTTCGATCCTGCTACCTAAAAGTGATGGCATATTCTCATTCAAAAGAACATCGTTTTTACCTTTATACATATAAATGACCATAAGAAATTTATGTTAAAAATTCTTGATTGATTCCAATAAATATCATCTAAGAACTGTACTTAAATAATTATTTTTTTCTTCTGTAAGGAAATATCTTTTTTTCCCCTTTTGCATTAGTAGCATGAACATGACCTGTTGAATGATGTTTTGGAGCACCTATTTTTCCTCCATCTGGATGTCCATCAGAGTGTTCCATCCACTGGTTTTTTCCATGTTTATTTCTTTTACCCAGGATCTTTGCTCCTTTGCTTTTCATTCTGCTCCAAAAAGTTCCACGACTACTTTCATTTAATTCATTCATTAAAATGTCTTCACCTCCTTTAGATTATCTAGGTACCTTAGAAAACTTCTTAGCTTCATTAATAGCTCTTTTTCTAGTAAAGAGTCCAAAAGCCATTCCTACCTTTGTAGCAGTAGCACCATATCCAGCAAGTGATATAGCAAAACTAGCATTTAAGCCAGCTTCAACTGCATGGCTCACTTCACTAGAAAGTGCACTTCTCACACCAGATATACCAGCATTAATTAGATCGGCAGGTTCACCTATAACAGGGGCAAGACCAATTACAGTAATTAC
>JBCBCD010000847.1:0-2556 GCA_038530915.1 Bacteroidota bacterium | reverse complement strand
ACACCTCCTCCTCTTGGACCAAAATCTTTTTTATTGAATGCGTGAGAACCATTACCCAATGAGAATCCATATTCATCGCCAGATTGATATACCTCTCCAACATCATCGCCATTTTTAATGGCTCTTTTACGCATTTTTTCTGCTTTCTTTTTAGTGCGATACAATCCATCAGGGGCAATGAAACTTACAGGATCATTACCTACATAATTATAAGGTGTCCAATGAGTAAACTCATCTGCCAGTGGATCTACCGCATTCCATCTAGCAATACTAGCATCATACCATCTTGCACCATAATCGTGCCAATACAACCCAAAGTCTTCATTCAATTCTTTTCCGTTGTACCGGTAATTGCTAAACCCTGCGCTACTTTTAAATTTAAACGTTTTCAATTGAAAGAAAAAAGGATCTTAATCAGTTTGAAGAGATACAGAACCATAATGAGGGAGAAGGAAAGAAATTGATCCAACCATTCTTCAAAGAGTGATGATAATTCAAAGCTTACCAGATAAGGATCAAGAGCACATCCTTTTTACTATGGATGCTATGATTAGAGATGCAAAGACTAGATTTGCTTATTCTACTTAAAAAGAAAACAGCCCATCCCATATAAATGACTAGGATAGACTGTTGCTATATTTTATGCCATATGGCTGGACTATACGGAAATTTAATGTGTTTATCCTTTCAGAAATACTTTTTATGCTAGACAAAGTCATTTAATATATACAGAACCATTTTTGGGAAAAATTGCTTCTGCTTTCATATTAAATTCAAAGCAATCTTCTTGGTGGAATTTCAAAATATTTGGTAATCCCTTGTTATCTAACTCCATTTTATTTGAAAAAGAGTAGCTGTTTTCATTAAAATTTGATTCAATGATTAATGATTGCGGATTTATGATTTCTATTCTTCCATTATAAAAACAAACAAAAATTCCATCCATTACCTTATTAATCTTAGAAATGTCCAACTTCACATATTCTGACTTTAAGTTTTGATCAAAATAAATAGTTCTAGAACTCTTCTGATCTAATATTCTGATACATCGATTACTTTTGGAATGACAAATGATTTTTTCCTTTTTAAGTTGGACACATGATGAACTGCTTAAAACAACAGCTAAGTATGCTACCCAAATTTTATTTCTTAACATTACTTATAAATCAATTTTTGATATTACTGTTTTCTTGAATGGTCTAAAAGATCTATTAAACGAATCTTTTTTTCGTAGCTTTTTTCCAATATTTAAACCTTTTCTCTGAGCACGTTGAGTAGTTTGACCTTCTGTTGCAATTTTACCTTCTTGATAAGATTGTAAACCGTCAAATCCTAGTCTAGCCTCTTCCCAACCTAGTCCATTTCGACCAGCTACAATTCCTGCTGCTATATTTCCAAAATCTCTAGCCGATCCAAATTTCCCGGAACTGGTTACACTACCTCTATATACATATTGCGCTCTTGAAACGCCTTCTTCTTTATCTTCAATTCCTCTAACTTTGAAATCTAAAGGTTTTCCACCTGTTGCCTTGAGCATATACTTGATCAAGCCAATATCAGGAGCAACAATTTCAGTTTCCAAAAAGTCCTGTCCAGCAGTCGATGTCGGATCAATTATCGCACCAATTACTGCATTACCTTCATCATCAAAGAAAGAATGAGTAGTAAGTGATTGACCAACTTGAGTATATTCTCCATTATCTCCTATTGTATAGACTCCTTTATCATCCCCTTCTAGATTTCCTCCAATTACTGTGTATGTGCCATCGTCATTCACAGCAACAAAAGTCGAGTCTCCATTTATATCTATAGATTTAATGGGGTTATTAGAAGCATAAGAATAAGTAGAATAATTTGCAAAATTCTCTGCAAATCTATCAATGACTCCAAAGCGTCCTATTGCTGCATCATACCACCTAGCCCCATAGTCGTGCCAGTTGAGTCCAAAGTCTTCATTCAATTCTTTACCGTTGTAACGGTAATTGTTGCTTCCTGCGCTACTTTTTGAACTGGCTATCAGCCTCTTATAACTTTTGAAAGCAACTGTACACTTTTCAAGTTAAGTGATTTCAGTTGAAAGAAAAAGACACCTATGTCAGCTTGAAGAGATTCAGAACTTGGATAAGGATACTCGCTCTGTTTTATTCAATATCATCGATACCTTTTTGAGAGACGCGAAGGCTAGAAAGGCGTAAGCTTCCTAGAAAGTAAACAGCCCATCCTAAGTTTGCGTAGGATAGGCTGTTGCTCTTTTGAATATATTTTAGCTGAAGTAGTCATGATAAAATCTGACTGTTTGGTTAGTTTAGAGTTACCACACTTTAAATTATCAATCATCTGATGTTGAAACTATTTCTAAGCCATATTCTTTGTAATTCAGTAGGTAGTCTCTAAAGTTAAATCTTTTAACAATACCTACCTTTATATCATTTGATATATTTGTCGGATCTCCTTTAAAACTACCCGTAAAAATTGTTATTGAGTCATTATTTATGACCTTGTAAAATAAAGTTGGTGTGAACAATTGTAAAGTATCAGTACCAGTTCCGGTAGTAT
>JBCBCD010000846.1:0-3563 GCA_038530915.1 Bacteroidota bacterium | reverse complement strand
CAGCCTTGAATTTTTTGGCTTCGTTTTTGCTTCAAGGCAAAAAGGAAGGATTAAATTAAAAGTCTGATAATCAAATTATTAAATGAAATATTTTAGGTAACAACATGAACCATCCCGAGTTTTCGACTCAATCGAAAATTTGTGATGATTCATGTTTTATTAAAAAGGAATGATCATGCAAAGCAACAAAAGCCTGAAGTGGCTCTGGAAACTTGGTTGGGTAAGCTTGTGTTTGTTGTTTTGCCTGAACCATACACAAAGTCAGTCTTTTACAGAAGCCCTTAAAGCAGGCCAGACGATCAAGATAGAATGGATTCAGCAAAAACTGAAAGCATCTGAAGGAAGAAGAAATCAAGCCTCCCCACTTTTTCCAGATGAACTTAAGCCCGGTGAAGCTGAAGTGAGAGTTGGCCTTAACTTAAGATCTACCGAGGCAGGAAAACGTTTGATAGCAGAAGTGGCCTATGTGAACTGTTTGGCTTTTTCTGCTCTTGAAGAAAGCCCTTATTATTCCAATACCACTGATCTGCTTAGTCCACCTTTAATTCTAGATACCCGATTTCAGGATTCATATTTTAACCCATTATTGTTTTTATTAGATGCATTAACTGGAAAAGAGCTTCCTATATCTTGTGATGAAGGGATTTATCAGGAATTTCTAAATCAGTTTGCTCAAGAATTAGAAGATTCAATCACTACCTCTAACTTAGTCAAGGGGCAATTGGAATGGTTACAAGAATCCGCTCTGCCATCCTCTTTATCGGCCTCTTCTATGGCTGCCTTTTTTTGTCAGTTAAAAGAATTGGCTATTCCTAAGCAGGAAAGCCCTATTGAAGTTCAAACTCGAAGACTTGGAGATGTTTTCCGAATAGATTACGTAGAGGCTGATCATCCTTCTAAGTTATGTGTATTTAAGGGAACGATCGGAAGTCCTGCTACAGATCAAGTTCGAGTGAAGTTTTTTCGGGAAGGAAACTGGCTTGAGTATTGGCGAGATAGTACAATTCAGCTAGATGAGAAAGGAAGTTTTCAACTCTCATTTCCATTAGATCACTCTAGGATGGTATCTTTATTTCATGGTTATCAGACCATGCGTTTTTACATGGAACCTGGGGATACCATTGAATTTTCTACGAATGCTAATGCTTTTTATCGTGAAATGGAGATACAAGGCAGTGCTCAAATTGAAAATGAATTTCTATTGGATTTTTACCATCAAATGCGAGGTGATACCCTATTTCGAAGATATGATCATGATCTACTAGAAAAAGATCATGTTGCTTATTTTCAGAAGTTAAAGGATAAAGAAGCCAAGGAGATAACTTTTCTAGCTCAACGGGCCTCTTCATTACGATCTGGATTTACAAACTTAATGGATAGGATGTTGAAACTAGAGTATGCCACTACAGAATGGGAAGCAGCTTATCGTTTTATGTCAGAAAAGCGAATAGTACTAGAACCTAAGCTGTTACTTCATGTACAGAAAAAGGCGAATTTACTTTATCGACTTCCTCGTGGTAAAACTTTTGATTTTGATGTAGAAGAATTCCTTATTCTTCAATATTATCTCCTCCAAAATGCTTATCAGTTGCCTCGTATGGGAGGAAGAAATGACTTCTTACTAGCACAACTTCTCCCTAGTAAAGAAACTTTTGTCCGTCATGCAGTGATGCAATTATTTCGCAACTATGGTGACCTGAGACAATTGACAGAAAGTGGCCAATGGCGACTTTCTCAGCTTTTATCTGTAACGAGAGATACACAATTGCTTCAGGAAATGCTCGTATTTTCAGAAGGTAATCGCGATATGCAAGCTGCTGTTGGTTACCGAACTTTACAAAGGGGAAAGGCAGCACCTTCCTGGAGCTTCGAGGATAAGGAAGGGGTGAAAGTGGGACTTGAAGATTTTGCAGGTAAGAAGTTGTTGCTGCACATTGGTTGGGCTGACAATCTGGAGGTTGCTATGACAGATATACAATTTCTCCAGGAAAAACAAGATCAAACTCCCGAGATTGCACATCTCCTTACTGCTTCTAGTAAAGATCAATTTAATAATCATATTGCAGATGAGAAGGGGCTTTTTATTTTTGTTCCCCCAAAGGAAATGGAAACACTCAAAGAGAATTACTTTATCGCTAACAGTAGCAATCATTACTTCTTAATTAGTGAAGATGGAAAAATATTAGCCAATCACCTTGACCTTGGTACAACGAGAAAACTTCAGGGTACTTGGGAAAAGATAGCCTCGCTTCCGCCCTCAACTACATGGACCGCAGAACAAAAGCTCAAGTTTTGGCAGACGCTTGGGATTGGTGCCTTATGCCTATTGGTTGTATTTGGAACCATTCTCTGGCAAAGACGCATCGTTACCAGACGTGATTTGCGGAGACGACAACTTCTGGAAATAGAACTGCGAGGTATTCGCTCACAAATGAACCCACATTTTTTATTCAATGCAATGAGTTCTATCCAGAACTTAATTCGCAAAGAAGAGCAGGAAAAAGCTGATCTATACCTGGGACAATTTGCGGGTTTAATGCGCAAAACCCTTCGCAATACTGCTGAAGAATATATTCCACTGACAGATGAAATCGACACTCTAGAACAATACTGTAGTTTGGAAAGTTTGCGACATCCTTTCCAGTACCACTTTCAGGTAGATGGAAGTATAGATATTCACAATACCTATATTCCGAGTATGATTCTACAGCCGATCATTGAAAATGCCATCATTCACGGTTTGGCACCACAGGAGGGTGCCAGAAAACTACTAGTACAGATAGATCCGGGGCAAGAAGGCTTGAAGTGTACCATTAAAGATAACGGCATTGGTATATTGGCGTCCCAAAAGCATACAATAAGGAAAAATCACAAAAGTGTAGGCATGAAGTTAGTAAGGCAGCGACTGGAATTAATGGGCTTAGATGGCCAGGAACATTTATCGATTATCGATCGGAGCACCCTCAATCCTCCAGCCCAAGGCACTCTTGTTTCTTTAACAATCCCCGTAGAACAATGACAAAAATTCGAGCACTTATTGTAGATGATGAAGCCAATAACCGCGAGAACTTGCGACTTGCCTTGGAAACCTATTGCAAAGAAGTTGAAGTAGTGGCTGAAGCTGATTCAGCAATCACTGCCATGGATCGCATCAAAGAGTCTAAGCCTGATTTGGTATTTTTGGACATTGCCATGCCCATGGGCAGTGGCTTTGATCTGTTGGAAAGCCTGCCACAAATTGACTTTGAGATCATCTTTGTCACTGCTTATGACCAATATGCCATTCGTGCCATCAAATTTGCAGCAGTAGATTACTTATTAAAGCCCATTAATGCACTTGAGCTGAAAAAAGCTGTGGATCGCGTTCAATCCAAACAAGCCCAAAAAAACCAACAAGGCCAGTTGGAAACCCTCCTGCATAATCTGCAACAACAAGAAAAGAAAATCGCCCTTCCTCAATCTGACCACATCGAATTTGTAGCAGTCAATAACATCATCCGATGCCAGGGAGATCGCAACTATACAACTTTCTACTTAAAGGATGGTCGCAAACTTCTGGTCTC
>JBCBCD010000845.1:0-3568 GCA_038530915.1 Bacteroidota bacterium | reverse complement strand
GATAATAGAACAAATTCACATCAAAAAAATCAAAGTAACTGATTTCAGCATCTTTCTTTGTGAGCTTTCCAAAATTGTCTAAAAAGATGCCTGCAATAGAATCGGAATCTCCTCTGATAGGATCAAAGATGGAAGAGTCAAGTCCCATGACCTTGCAAAAGTCATTGATTAAAGTTTTTCCTTCAAAAAGATAGTTGTTTTCATCTATTTTTTTAAAAATAACTTCGGCTTCATCGTCAAATTCATCTTTGATTTCACCTATTATTTCTTCCATGATATCTTCAAGTGTGATGATACCAGAACTGCCACCATATTCATCTACCACAATGGCCATGTGCAACCTCTTGCGTTGAAACTCTCTCAACAGGTCATCTATTTTTTTGGATTCTGGAATAAATAGTACAGTTGTTCGAATGAGTGATTGCCATTCAAAGGAATTGTCATCATTAAGGTGGCCAATAAGGTCTTTTACATAAAGAATGCCTGTTACATTATCAAAATCATCATCAAATACGGGAATTCTGGAGAAGCCACTTTCTCGTACGACATTTAATAATTCCGGATAGCTTATTCTAAAATCTACTGCCACCACATCCATTCTGGACCTCATGATCTCTTTCACAGAAATTTCACCAAATGTAATAATGCTTTTCAATAGATCTGCTTCCTGATCAATCTCGGAATCATTGCTTACAGTAAGCTTGATGGCTTCGTCTATATCTTCTTTACTGGTCAAACCTGATGTTATTGTGTTTTCGTGCAAACGCTTTTCAATGATATTGGTCCATCCAACCAAAATGCCACTTATGGGAGTGAACAGCCAATTTAGAAAGTTGAGAGGGGATGCCATAAACTTGGCAAGCTTGATATTGTTGAGTTTCGCATAAAACTTCGGAGCCACCTCGCCAAAAAGTACAAGTAAAAACGTTACACCCACTATCGTGATAAGAAATCCAATAGCATTAGAAATTTGTGTGGCAGTAGTAAGATTGCCAATAAAGGTAAACTGTTTAATGATTGCATCTGCCCACGTAGCAAAAGTACTTTCAGGAAGTAGTGCTTTTAATACGTAATCAGATAGAATGACTATGGCAATATTGATGAAGTTGTTGCTGATTAATATGGTAGCTAATAAGGATTGAGGTTGGTCTTTGAGCTTTAGAATGGTTTTAATTTTAGGATCATCCTCATTTTCTAATTCTTCAAAATCATTAGCAGTAAGCGAAAAAAAAGCAACTTCTGATCCTGATATTAAAGCAGAACAAAGTAAAAGTATAATGATACTTATGATACCAATAAGCACTTCTGTAGAAAATATCGATGCGAGAAGTAAAGGATCTTCCAGCGAAAGCAAGCTATCCTTTTCAGGTTCCAAGGAAATAGTTATTGGTTAAGAAATAGGAGTATAAAAAATTATTAGCTTGATTAAATTTTAATCATAGCTAGTACTCAAACAAAGAGCAAATGATTCTAGAATGGCAAATCATCCTCATCCTCATTACTCATTCCTCCGGTATCTACATTTGTTTGTGAAGTCATATTACTCGGTGTATTCATTTGGCTAGTCGTGGATTCTCCCATGTCTCTTCTACCAGGATTAGAATTCAAAATTCTAAAATAACTTGCCACAACTTCGGTTGTCTTTCTATTATTACCATCCTGATCTTGCCATGAACGATGAGTAAGCTTACCTTCTATATATACAGACATTCCTTTTTTAAGAGAGTTCTCTGCTCTTTCAGCTAATGTTCTCCAAACTACAATATCATGCCACTCCGTTTGTTGCTGCCACTCTCCGCTTCGGTCTTTATAGTTCTCATTGGTTGCTATTGAAAATTTTGCAACCATAGCTCCGCTTTCTAATTTTCTAACTTCAGGATCCTTTCCAATATTACCGATTAAGATAACTCTATTTACCATTAGTAACTGATTTTCAATGAAGGGTGTATAAAGATAGTTGTAATAAAATCTATAAAACACAGTTTGCCGTGCCGCTGGCGCGGCAAACTGTGTTTTATAGATTTTTGTTGATAAAGTGCTATAAATTTAAATATAAAGCTTTATCACTTAAGTAACAATCAATAAGCTTTGGAAAGGCAAAGTTATTAAGCTTTTTTCTTTCTATTACTATCCAATCAAAATCATCTGTATTTATGGTGTCTTTGATTGTTAGCTCAAAGAAAATTGCATGGATTTTTTGATGGGTAAGTATGTGTTGGTATGTCTTAGAAACGGATATGAGTTCTTTGGGTATCTTGAATAATTGTTGAAGAGTAGATGAAGCAAGTAGCTTTTTATAATTCCTTTCCAACTCATCACTTTCTATGAGCGGGAATTCAAATAAGTGTTTCCAAATGTCTTTATTCACTCTTTTTCGGATGTATACCTTGCTTTCATTATTGATTATTAAATAATGAAAATAACGGGTTCTCTTTTTGATCTTTTTACTTTTTACAGGAAGTACATCAATTAGATCTCCATTGTGTGCAATACAATTATCAACAAACGGACATTTACTACAATCGGGACTTTTAGGTGTGCATTGAGTAGCACCAAAGTTCATGATTGCCTGGTTGAAGTCGGCGGCTTGTTCTTTAGGAAGCAGTTTTTGAGCCAAGTTTGTAAAGGCTTTCTTTCCTTGTGTTTGGTCTATTGGAGCATGCAAGCCAAATATTCTGGATAGTATTCGATATACATTTCCATCTACTACAGCATATGGTAAATCAAATGCGAATGACGCTATTGCTGCCGCAGTATATGGACCTACACCTTTAAGGTTAAGAATTTCTTTATAAGTGTTTGGAAAAATACCGCCATGATTTTCGACTATATATTTGGCAGTAGTATGAAGGTTTCGGGCTCTTGAATAATAACCCAAGCCTTCCCATTTTTTCATAATAAGGTCTTCAGGGGCTGAAGCAAGATCCTGTATGGTAGGAAAAGTTTCTACAAAACTATAGTAATAAGGCGTACCTTGAGCTACTCGTGTTTGCTGTAGTATGATTTCTGAAAGCCATATATAATAAGCATTCTTTGTTTCCTTCCAGGGAAGTGGACGTGGATGGGCAAGATACCATTCTAATAGTTTGGCTTGAAAAGCCTGAATATCTTTCTTTGATAATTCTATATTGATTATTTCGCTCACGATGCGAGTATATAAATTAAAATTGGTGATAGCAATACAAAGAATTACTATCACCAATATTTTACATTATATCTATTTAGCAGAGAATCGAAGAGATCAGCTAGATGATTGTCTAGCTTTTCAACTTGATGTTCTTATATCTTTTCCCAATTAAGTTTTTCAATTCTTTTCTCGCGAAAAAGATTCTACTTTTTACAGTACCCAGAGGTAGTTCCAAATGATCCGCTATTTCTTGATATTTGAAGCCTTGGTAGTGCATAAGAAAAGGAACTCTTACACTATTATCCAGTTCTTCAATCATGGCTATCAATTCTTTCATCATAATATTAGATTCTCCTCTGTTTGTGATAACCGCATTACCAGAATTTAGGTAAAATAGGTTATCAGTAGAGTCCATTATAGTATTAGCTTTTGTCTTCTTCC
>JBCBCD010000844.1:0-3573 GCA_038530915.1 Bacteroidota bacterium | reverse complement strand
TTTCCGCAGGAAATTCAATTAGACAGTCCGTAGGACGATTCGACCTTAGACTAATAGAATTTATTACAAAACTCGGGAGGACTCATGTTATTTAAACAAGATGTAATCCACTTCAAAATCAAATGACACCTCTTGTTTTTCATCCGTAATGAAACCAATTCGAATGATCCTATCCTTTTGCGTTTCAGTAAAATGATCTCCTGTCTGATAGCCCAAACGATATTGCTTGAATTCTTCCAGATCATATTCCAAAACTTCCCAATCTTCACCAGAGGTAGTTAATTGCTTTTTAAAATAAGGTCTATAAAAAGCTCTATCTGTTTCCATAGTCATTGCAACTCTCCCGCCTTTACTTTTCACTCTAAGTTCTACCGTATCAAAATCCGTTAAATCATAGGCCTGAAACGGGCTCTTTAAAGAACTAAATCCTCCATTGTTGGCCAAAGAGATTCGTCCATAGAACTTCATACTCTCATCTGTCAAATAAGCTTCTCCTTCAGACAAGCCTCCCATAACTCCATCATTGATCACATTCCAGCTATTGCCTCCGGTATTTACTCCAAAATCTACTTTGTATTCTGTATTCATGATTGTAAAAAATAGTACGGCTACGTATAAGTAATTTTTCATTTCTTTTAAGTTTTTCCATACATACGAGTTTAGATCTACAGCCGGATCATTTCGTTCAGGTAATTAACCTTAATTAACGATTGTAGTGGATGTAACTTTTTGTGTTTTTTCTCACAAGCAAGAAATCTAATTTGAAGCATTTAGTAGGTTTTGACCCTTATAATATTGTACTCCATAAATGAAAGTAACCTAAAAATACCAGGTCCGGAACTATATTGTTATTGAGGTGTATTAGAACAGGACAAATCAACTATCCAAAAAAACATAGCATGAAAAGATTAGATTTTTTAAGAAAAACGCTTTTAGGAGCAGTGGGAATAGCTGCTGGTAGTACTGCATTGAAAGCAGAAAGCAAAAAAGAAAAGACTTCCACATATGACAAATTGATGGAGCAGGTTGGATTCAATCACTTACCCAATAATGAAATAAAAACTATGAAAACGGTACTTCATAAAGCCAATTCCAGAGGGCATGCCAATCATGGTTGGTTGAATTCTCACCACTCTTTTAGCTTTGCCAACTACTACAATCCTGAAAGAACCAACTTCGGTGTTTTGAGAGTATTAAATGATGATATTGTAACAGCTGGTAGAGGTTTTGGTCGCCATCCTCATGACAATATGGAGATCATTTCTATTCCTCTAGAAGGAGACTTAGAACACAAAGACAGTATGGGAAATACTGCTGTGATCAAACAAGGAGACGTACAGGTGATGAGCGCCGGTACAGGTATTTACCATAGCGAATACAATAAAAACAAAGACAAGAGTGTGAAATTTCTTCAAATCTGGCTTTTCCCTAACAAGAAAAATGTAAGCCCTAGGTATGATCAAATAACACTTGAAAATGGTGAAATGAAGAATAAATTGCACCAAATCCTTTCTCCTAATGCCAATGATGAGGGCGTATGGATTCACCAGAATGCCTGGTTCCACTTAGGAAACTTGGACAAAGGCAATGCACAAGAATACAAATTGAAAGATCCAGGTAATGGGGTGTATGTCTTTGTAATTAAAGGAAATGTAACGGTAGAAGGACAAGCCTTGTCACAGCGTGATGGCTTTGGTCTTTGGGATACTGATAAATTCTCAATGAAAGCAGACAGTGAGACGCAAGTGCTTTTGATGGAAGTACCTATGAGTTTGAGAATGTCATAATTATACCTACTCTTACTGGTTTTCTGCTGCAGTTGTAGCAGAAAACCAGTAAACCACCACACACTCCACCAGATTTATTATCTTGTAAGAAATAATTTGTCTGGTCGCTAATGAAAAAATACATTTACCTTTTAATACTCATCCTTTTTAGTTTTTCCTGCAGTACTTACAAAGCCCAAACACTAGAGCTTCCCAATAAAGTAGATACCACTACAAAGCCTACCCAAAAGCAGGAGTATAAAATATTTAAGATTGACCAACTTAATATTTATGCAGACAATCAATTTGATGCTTCACGTTTGAATGGATTTGAATATGTCAATGACACCTTGATCAGAGCTACAATATTGCCTGAGAATGAGCCCATTAATCCGAGTCCTTACTATGCTTTTCAGATTTGGTGCGATCAAAAACAAACCATCACACTTGAATTAAATTATCCGGTGAGCAAACACCGATATTATCCTAAGATAAGTACGGATAAAAAAAATTGGACCTCCATTGATTCTTCTAACTTTTGGCTGGCAAAGGATTCAGTAAATGCTTATTTACAACTTGATCTTAGTCCGGAAAAAATATTTGTAGCTGCTCAGGAAATTGAAGGATCTAAAGAAGTAAAAGAGTGGTGCGAGTTACAGGCTAAGCATCCTGATGTGAATTATTCAGTGATTGGAAAAAGTCAGGAAGGAAGAGATTTGATGCAATTAGAAATTGGGCAAGTGCCTTTCAGGAAAAAAAATGCTGTACTCATCATGAGCAGACAACATCCTCCTGAAGTATCTGGCTACTTAGCCATGAAATCATTTGTTGAAACTCTTTTGGAAGATACTCCTTTAAGCAATGCATTTAGAGCTAAATTCAGAATCTTGGTGGTTCCTTTGGTAAATCCTGATGGAGTTGATTTAGGGCATTGGCGACATAGTACAGCTGGCATAGATCTGAATAGAGATTGGGCCTATTACAATCAGGTAGAAGTAAGAACAGTAGCCAATCACTTTGTAAATACTCTAAAACAAAATAAAAACAAAGCCCTTTTGGGCTTGGACTTCCACTCCACCTACAGAGATATATTTTATACGCCTACAGCAGACGAAATTTCAATTATTGCTGGATTTAAAAATTATTGGCTTCAAGGCATAGGCGATGCGCTAGATTATGTACCTAATGATGCTCCTGGAAAGAATACTTCTCCAACTTCCAAGACTTGGTTCCTAAAGCAATTAGGAGCAGAGGGAATTACTTATGAGATTGGTGATAACACTGATAGGGAGTTTATCAGAGAAAAAGGCCGTGTTTCAGCTCTTGAAATGATGAAGCTACTTATATTAATAGAATAATTATAGAGCCCATTATATTGGTTAGTAGAATTGAAATATAAATTTGGTAAGCATTTACATAAACTTTAGTATGAAAAAACAATACTTCCTATTTGCTTTGCTATTCCTGGCAGCCCATTCATTAGTTGCTCAATCGAATGAAGAATTGATGAAAGAGATTGAATCTCTTAGGAATCAAGTTTCCAGCCTGAGTTTTAGTTTGAGTAGCATTTCAAAATCAATAGATGATGTTCAGTTTTATAATAAACTAGGTGACGTTGCTTTCATAGATAAAGTAGAGTTGACCGGACCACCATTAGGAAAGGATATGCGTGAAAAGATGACTGGTAAGTCGAATCCCTCCTATTATACCAATCCTTTGAGGTTTAAAACTTACATTTTCATTCCTAAAAGTGTAGATGGGAATAAAAAATATCCGCTCATAGTATTGCCTCACCATGAGGCAATAC
>JBCBCD010000843.1:0-3576 GCA_038530915.1 Bacteroidota bacterium | reverse complement strand
CCAGATTGGTTTGTCTTGTTCAATACTGACAATGCTCCTGTAGTAAGTGATTTTTCTATTATACCCACTTGGGGAATTAGAAGAAGTATAGGAAAACATTTTAATTATGAAGCAGGTATTGGCGCAGGATTTAGTCACACATTTGCTGAACGTGCTGGTTATTTAGAGGACAAAAGTGAAATAGAATTAAATATGCACTTGCGTATAGGATATAGGTTTTAGCAATCATGAAAAATGGATTCTAATAATATCACTGGCTACAACAAAAGCTAAAATGTTCATAGCCAGTAAAAGTTGGAAATGCTATTTAACCAAACCATTGACACACATTAAAAACAAATAAATCAATTTCAAAATAATGACAAGATTAGTATTGATAATCACATTGCTACTAACTATAGCATGTTCAAATAAGCAAGGAAATGAAGCGCCAACTAATAAGCAAACTCCAATAGATTTAATTTCTGTTCTGGATACCATATGGAAGACAGAACAAGGGCCGATAAGATTGAGAGATTCATTAATGAAAATTTATGGTGCGGAGTCCAAAGAAGTTCAAACACAACAAGAAATCTACGAGGCAAATCACATTATAAATGAAAGAAAAGTAATAAAAATACTGGATGAATATGGTTGGCCAACCAAAGAAATGATTGGAGAACAAGGCAATTGGACAATATGTAATGTCATTCAACATTCGGACAACGAGATACGTATAAAATATCTTCCGTTGATGAGAAAAGCCGTAAAGGATAAAAAATTAGAGCCTCGATTTTTAGTTAGAGCAGAAGATAGAATTGCAACAGAAAAAGGAGAATTGCAAATTTATGGAGGACAGATGAAATATTATCCGGACACTAAAAGCTTTAATCTTTGGCCTGTTTATGACCCTGTAAATATCGATAAAAGAAGAGCTGAAATTGGACTTGAACCAATCGCTGAATTCCTTAAAGCCAGATTTGATTTTGAATGGAACCTGGAGGAGCAAATAAAAAGGTCTGAAGAATTTGAAAGGGAAAGACTGAGTAAAACTAAATAAAACTATGGCTTCACAGAATTGAAAAATCTATTTTCTTTCATTTTGTCAATAGTTTATTAATTTGATGTTACTTTAAACAAACTTAAGTCATCATTTTATGTCAAAATCTTTCAACCGCAAATCATTTATCAAGAGCGTAGCTATAGGCACACTAGCTCTTCCTGTTGCCTTAAGAGCTATTATGGGTAAGGGACAAGCTCAAACCAAATCAACAAATAGGTTGTCCAAGGTGTATGAATGGAAGATGACAACTACCTGGCCACCCAATTTCCCTATCATAGGTGAAAGTTGTCAACTTTTTGCAGATGTGGTTGAAAAAATGTCAGATGGAAGAATAAAAATTAGAGTATATGGTGGTGGCGAATTGGTCCCCGCACTAGAAGCATTCGATGCAGTAAGATCAGGTGCAGCTGAAATTGGAAGTGGGGCTGCTTATTATTGGGCTGGAAAGATACCGGCTGCTCAGTTTTTTGCTTCTGTACCTTTTGGAATGAATGCTCAGCAGTCCAATGCATGGATTATGTGCGGGGGTGGAATGGAGTTGTGGGAGGAGTTATACCGAGATTTTGGATTGGTGCCCATGCAGGCAGGCAATACAGGTGTACAAATGGGTGGGTGGTTCAATAGAGAAATCAATACGATTCAAGATCTGAAAGGATTGAAAATGCGCATTCCCGGTCTGGGAGGTAAAGTATTTGAAAAAGCTGGTGGAGCTCCTGTTTTACTGGCAGGTGGAGAAATATATACCGGACTTGAAAGAGGGGTTATTGATGCCACAGAATGGCTTGGTCCTTTTCACGATAGCCTGATGGGATTCCCTGAGATTGCAAAATACTATTACACTCCGGGTTGGCATGAATGTGGAACCATCTTGGAGATGTTTATCAACAAAAAAGTATTCGATGAATTGAGTCCGGATCTACAAGCGATTATCAAAACAGCTTCTGATTATGTCAATGTTTGGTGCCTCTCTGCAATAGAAGCATCTAATAATGAGGCTTATGCTAAGCTCTTAGCTGATGGTGTTGAAATAAGAGCATTTTCTCAAGATATACTTGATACTCTAAGAATACATACAGAAACAGTTATTGAAGAATTGACCGATTCTGATCCATTTGCCAAGAAAGTATATGAGTCTTATGATGCTTTCCGTAAAAGAGCAAAAAATTATGCTGACATAACAGAACGTTTGTATTATGAAAAATTACAATTATCATAATATTTACTTAATTTGAAGCTGTAAAACGTAATCGCTGTGAGGTAGAAAATGAAACGTAAAAAGCTGTGAGGTAGACATTTTCTATTTTTATTAAATCACAGCCATATGAATACTCTTTTCACCCAACTGGAATGCTCCTTAACTGAGGCGCAGTATGACAAAGAACAGCTTCAGACTTATTCTTCAGCTCACAAACCACTATTGGCAAAATATGACCTCTCAAAAGGCTTTAATAAAAATCTTTTGAGTAATAGACCTCATAATATGTGGCGTTATAGAGAGGTACTACCCGTACACAAAGACGAAAATATTGTAAGCCTCGGTGAAGGGATGACTCCTATCCTACCCTTTTCCAAAACACCCGGCGTAAGTCTCAAAGACGAAGCGCTCAACCCTACTGGTTCTTTTAAAGCTAGAGGACTTTCCATGGCGATTTCAAAAGCAAAAGAATTAGGTGTAACAAAATGTGTGATTCCTACCGCTGGTAATGCAGGAGGAGCTATGAGTGCCTATTGTGCCAAAGCAGGTATAGAAGCTCATGTTTTTATGCCTAAAAACACTCCTGAGGTTTTCAAAATAGAATGTCAATTTTTTGGCGCACATGTGACGATGGTAGATGGTACTATAAAAGATTGTGCTCATGTAATTTCCGAAAGAAAAAATGAAGATTGGTTCAACGTTTCGACCTTAAAGGAACCCTACCGCTTAGAAGGTAAAAAGACGATGGGTTATGAAATAGCTGAACAATTGAACTGGAAGCTTCCTGATGTTATTATTTACCCCACTGGTGGCGGTACCGGTCTTATAGGCATCTGGAAAGCTTTCAAGGAAATGGAACAACTAGGCTGGATAAGTGCTGCTAAAAAACCACGAATGGTAGTAGTTCAAACAGAAGCCTGCTACCCCATTGTAGAAGCATGGTCTAATAATCAAATCGAAGCAAAGACATTTGAAGCTCCTGATCTTACCATGGCCAATGGGTTAAGAGTTCCTTCAGCCTTTGGCGATCAACTCATTTTGGAATGTATTTATGAGAGCAATGGCTGTGCGATTACAGTCAACGAAGAAGAGATGTTGCGTGGAATTGGTGAAGTAGCAAAATATGAAGGGATACTACTAAGCCCTGAAGGCAGTGCAGTTTGGAAAGCTTACAAAAAGTTATTGGCCTCTAAATGGTTGAATGAGTCCGATGATGTTTTGCTGATTAATACCGGAAGCTTTTACAAGTATACTGAGAACATCTAATTGGAAAGTTTAAAGGTTTAAACATGAGTTATCCCGAATTTTGTCTAAAGTCTAATCGCTACTCCTTCGGAGG
>JBCBCD010000842.1:0-3581 GCA_038530915.1 Bacteroidota bacterium | reverse complement strand
GTGGAAGGCAAGGTTGGGATGTATGTATGTGGTCCTACGGTATACGGTGAGCCACATCTTGGACACGCACGTTCGGCGGTCACCTTCGACATAGTATTTAGGTATCTTAAGTTTTCAGGTTACAAGGTGCGCTATGTTCGCAACATTACAGATGTTGGTCATTTGGAAGATGAATTGAATGAACAGGGGGAGGATAAGATTGCCAAAAAAGCTCGTATCGAACAGTTAGAACCCATGGAAGTAGCACAAAACTATACCAACCTGTATCGTGAAATGATGGCTAAACTCAACGTTTTGCCACCATCTATAGAACCTACTGCTTCAGGGCATATTGTTGAGCAGATTGAAATGATCGAGCAAATCATTGCGAATGGTTTTGCTTATGAAAGAGAAGGATCAGTTTATCTGGATGTGGTCAAATATGCAGAAAAGTATCATTACGGACAGCTTTCAGGCCGTGTGTTGGAAGACCTCCTGCATGGCAGTCGTGCACTAAGTGGACAGGATCAGAAGAAACATCCGGCAGATTTTGCCCTTTGGAAAAAAGCAGAAGCAGGACACATTATGCAATGGAGTTCACCATGGGGAAAGGGTTTCCCCGGTTGGCATATAGAATGTTCAGCCATGAGCATTAAATATCTTGGTCTTCCATTTGATATTCATGGTGGAGGTATGGATCTTAAATTTCCTCATCATGAAGCAGAGATAGCCCAGAGTCATGCCGCCTTCGGCTGTGCACCTGTTCGCTATTGGATGCACAACAATATGATGACCCTGGATGGACAAAAAATGGCTAAGTCCAAAGGTAATTTTATTTCCCTCACCCAGATGTTTAGTGGAGACCATCCATTGCTTGAAAAAGCCTACAGCCCCACGACCGTTCGCTTTTTAGTGTTGCAGGCACATTATGGAAGTACCATCGATTTTTCAAACAATGTACTTAAAGCCGCAGAAGTCGCAAGTGGAAGATTACTAAAAGGATTGAAACTCATTGAGGGATTAATGGCAGATGAGACAAAGCATGGTGACAATGACTTATCTGCAAAAATACTTAGCACCTGCGAAAGCTGCTATCAAAAAATGAGTGATGACTTTAATACGCCTGAAACCATTGCCAGCCTATTTGAGCTGTTGCGACTTGCACAAATGTTGAGGCAGAAAAAAGGCAGTATCTCGACAGAGGCATTAAGCACGCTTCAAAACACTTATCGAGGTTTTCTTAATGATGTACTGGGCATAAAAGATGAAATCAGCAGCCAGGAAGAGTTGCTTCCTGAAGTGATGGATATTCTTATTGAAGTAAGAAAACAAGCCAGAGACCAGAAATACTTTGCATTCTCAGATCATATACGAGACCGACTGGCAGCAATCGGAATACAATTAAAGGATGAAAAAGAAAATGCCACTTATGAAGTTGACCGAGATTAATTGTTGTACTTCATTGGTTCAGCATCACGATAATTAAAAACAGTGCCGTGTGAAAAGAAACAAATTGGGGTAATAATTTTTAAAATAGGCGATAAATTTCACCCCCTTCGCCAAGGTATCTGTTGATATCCCAACAAATGAAGAACTCTATTCATTTAATTTTTTCCAATCCGTCAGCACCATCCACACTTCTTCAGATGAAGCATTGATTTCTATTTCTGTAAAAACCGTATTTTTATTGGCTTCCATAAGCTTGTTATGCTGTTCTTCTGCTTCTTTTTCGCCAAATAAAGAAAATGATTAACGCAACTATCACAGCGACTACTATCAATATGAAAGGAAGGAATTCCTTGACCATGTATTTGGTTGCTTTTTTTGCAACAAACCCTTGGGCAGAGTAGCCTTCGGGCATTTTAAGAACTCCAACTTCTTTTTCATAGCCCTTATAAGCGGCTAGCATTTTTCGAAATAATTCAGGTTCCTGCTTAGCTATGTCATTCACCTCTCCAGGGTCACTTTCAATATGATAAAGGTGCCATTGATTATCTCCGTCCGGAATATTATTTTTAACAATCTTGTATCCATTCATAAAATAGGCTGAACTACTTGCAGCCTCTATCCCTACTCCTTCATTTTCTTGATAAACAGCTAAGCTGGTATCATTCAAATGAGGAAATAAACTTTTACCTGTAATAGGTGCATAACCTTCATTGGCAGAGGTAGAAATACCCACCATATCATAAATAGTAGGTGCGATATCAGTAAAGAAACAGAATTCGTTGGAGGAGGCTTTCTTTGGGATATTCGTTCCACTAACTATCAAAGGTACACGTAAACCACCTTCTCCTGTGTAGTATTTAAAAAATGAAAGTGGAGAAGAAACTGCATTTGCAAAGCCAGTTCCCATATAACCAAAAAATCCCTTGCCGCCTTTTTTCTCAAAATCCCTGTGGTATCCATTTTTAAGCGCCCATGGAACACCAACTTGATAGTCACCACCATCAGGACCATTATCTGAGGTCACTATGAAGACTGTATTTTCTAAAAGACCTTTTTGGGATAAGTATTCAATGTATCTTCCAATGTGATAATCCATTGCCTCCAGCATACCTGCAGTTACCGCCATACTGGTGGCATAAAGTTTCTGTTGCTTCGCACTTAGCTCTTCCCATTTTTTAGCAAAGGGAATGTCTTGTTCGTTAAGCTGTGCACCTGCAGGAATGAACCCCATTTGTTTGGCTTTTTCAAATCGGTTTTGGCGCATTTTATCCCAGCCTTGCTCGTAGATTTCCATATAATGGCCTACAAATTCTCTTGGTGCCTGTACCGGAGTATGAATAGCCTGGAATGCTATATAGGCAAAAAAGGGATTATCCATATTTTGCTCTTCCTCATGAAATAAGATGGTCTTATCAATGTAAGTCTTTGAGGAATAAAAATCTTCAGGAAGTTCTACTTCCTCTCCATCCGCATACCAATGCGCAACTGGCTTTTGGGGAAGATAGCCTCGATTATCATAGTTGCTTGCACCGGAACCACCTAATATAAATGAACGATCAAATCCTCTTCCCGTAGGTAGCGTATTTTCATCATGCCCCAAATGCCATTTACCCGTCGCATAAGTATTGTAATTTACTTCCTTTAAACGAGTGGCAATTGTCTGTACCTTGTCGTTAAGTTCCCCTCCGTACCCAGGTTTAGTCTGGTACTCATCTGGCAGCATCTCAGGTAAATTAGCAACCCCAGCCAGGTGGCTATCCGTACCCGTAATCAACATGGCTCTGGATGGAGCACAGACCGGAGATGCGTGCATATTGGTAAACATAAATCCATTTTGGGCCAATCGATCAATATTGGGTGTGCGTGCTTCTCCACCAAAAGCCCCAAAATCCATTAAACCAGAATCGTCAACCAGTATCAATACAATATTGGGTTTACGCTCAGTAGAATCACTTTGGCCAGATACGGATGTAAAGCCCGTAATAGCCAGGAAAATAAATAAGAAAAACCTCTGATTATAAATGCCCATTTTATTGTTCATTTAATGTTGACATGATTAATTGAGCCGTTTCATGGCTTGAGTTTTGATTCTGCCCTGTAATGGATTTTGGGGCTTTTGGTGGAGAAGCACGCACACCCAATATTGATCGATT
>JBCBCD010000841.1:0-3582 GCA_038530915.1 Bacteroidota bacterium | reverse complement strand
AATTTAAAAAGTCCGAATTTTCGAATTAATCGAAAATTCGGGATAACTCATGTTTCGACCATTCAACTCCAAACCTACTTCCCACTCAAATATCCAACCACCTCACTCACAGCACTATTCACCGCTTCTTCTTCAAAATACAATTGTTGTTGATTGTAGTCATTCAACCAGACGATGTCTTTTTCGCCATTCAATTGTTCGTAAAAGCTCTTAGCACCTTGTGGGACAGCTCCACTTTCACTGTGTACAATAAATACAGGTTGTTCAATGCCTTGGGCACTGGAAATGCCATCAAAAGTCAACCAAGGTTCCCAGCTGCTAACAGCGAAACGATTGTCATAGTGTTTTCCCGCTGCTTTGGCAGGATCGAGGTAGTAATCGAATACATTGGTTGGAACATACATGGCACTGTAAGGATCCAATTCACTTGCTGCTAACACATATTCCATTTCTCCAGTTTCTGCATATTTCACCTTTGCATCACGAGCAGCGGCTAAGAGTCCTTCCGTTTTACCGGGACGCATATCGTAGATGCTTTTAGCGATTTCAGGATTGTGTAACCAAGGAGCTACTAAAACCAAATTCTTTATCCTGTTATCCTGTGCTGTTGCATGCGCCATATAACCCGAACTAGCACAGAACCCCATTCCTATTAAAGATTCGGTCTCTACATTTGGATGATTGATCAGGTAATCCACAGCTGCTTTGATATCGGCTATCTTCAAATTGTAATCTTCTACTTGACGTGGTTGGCCTTCACTCTCACCAAAACCAGTAAAGTCAAAAGTTAAACTCAAATACCCTTCTTTGGCCATTAAGCTGGCGTATTCATCTGGCATTTGCTCTTTGACACTCGTCCAGCTTCCTGTTACTATGGTAGTAGGGTACTTCTTGTTGGCATCAAAGTTGGATGGCAAGAATAAGTGCCCTTTTAAGGTAACTCCATTGCTGTTAAAACTGATGTCTTCCATTTTTACTCCACCCGCTCTTTTAGCTCCGGCCTGATGCACTGAATAAGTTTCAGGTTGTAAGCCCGTCCAACTACTCAATAAGATATTGGGATTGAAATGCTCTACATTCTTGATCAGCTTTCCTGCTTCATCTACTTCAAAAATACTCACGTAGTAATTGTTGTAATCTTTTCCAGCCTCAGTGACTACTGTGCCTTTGTATTGAGCTAAAACAACATTAGGATTTTGTGTTGGGAAATACGTACGCTCGTATTTTTGAGTGTAATCCATTACGCCTTTGTACTGATTTTCAAAAGCGACTTTACCATTCAGGCTTTTTGGGAAATTAGCGGGAGCCAATGGCATTTGCTGGACTGCATTTTCACCAATGTTATCCATAAAAGCATTTAAATCATTGTTTTCTAAAGCCTTGAAGAATCGTTCAACTGCTTCTGTAGCTTTAGATGTTTCTGTAAAAGCAGGAATATTGCCGGACTGTACATTGGCTATAGCTGCCTGTGGCAAATTACCATTGCCCATTTGATCGTATAAACTCAAATCTATCCTTGCCATTTTCCATGCTCCATCTTCTTTGATGAATTCCGTATCATAACCTACAAATACGGTCCAGTAATTGTCTCCATTCTCTACGGTTAAATAGTGGGTTGCAATCGCATCCAGTGTTGCTGATGCTCTATCCCCCGCTATCCAAATGGCTTCATTGTGTACCTGGTGTATGGTTCTTTCAAAACCAGGCAACATACCTTTCCATCCGGTTAAAATTTCATTAGGAGAGAAAAATCCTGCTTGACCGCCTAAGGCTGTATAATCGGTATAAACTGAATCAGTCATCTTACTTTTTACTTCTGACCAATTGCGTTGATCTACTTGCTTGAAGAAGGTATTGATCAAGTCTTGAATAGCTGCTTGATCCGTTGTGTTTGCTACTTCGGTACTCATATCGTGTTCTTTATTTGAATTTGTGAAATTGTTATCTGTACAAGCTATTGAAAGCAAAACCATTACTGCTAAAAGAATTGAATGTCTCATGGCTGTTATGACTTTTTTGTTTTTATTGATTTTTAATTACAATACAAAGGTAGGAGCAAGAGGAGGCTGGTGAGATACAGATATCAAAGGAAGAAGTACGAAAATCAAATGGAGGAATATGTAATGTGTAAATAAAAAGTCCGTTGGACTTTTTATTTACACATTACATATTCCTCCAAGCATTTAGGGTATAGCCCATCTAGTTAAAACTAAAATGCTCGTCCTAAGGTAAGTCCTGCATAAGGTGCAATTCCTTCTTCACGATCCATCAAGTTAAAGAACATCATGGCTTGTCCTCCAAATATCCAGCGTTTAAATTCTGCGCGCAGTCCCAGAATAGCTGCTTGGTTTGTGGCAAATCCATAATTACCAGGATTCTGCTCTGGATATCTCCAAGGTCCATACAACAAAGTATTATTCAAGCCAATTTGTAAATAACGTCCCCTTTGGCCAATGTATGCAGAGAAAGTAAGTGGCACCAAAAGTCCCATTAACTTTACATCATCAGCAGGTCCACTGACAAAGCCTCGCTCTTCGTATTCAGGTACATAAGACAAACCTGGTTTGATACCAAATTTTATCCATTCCCTTTTTCCAAATAGTCGCTCGTAATAAATACTGTATACACCAGCCACCCCACCAATATCGACCCCTACATTATTCTGATATTCTATTTGTTGATGGACTTTATTACTGAGTCGTGTACTCATTTTTTTAAAAACTGGAAAGTGATACTTGATTTTCATGGCTGTGTACTTTCCAGCTACAGTGGATTCACCAAAGCTTTCGCCATTACTCACAGAAAAATAGTCGTTGTCGATCACTTTAGTAGTTGAAAAATTATGCATAATAGCTATGCTAAACGTTTGCTTAAATAGTCGAAAACTGGCTCCCAACTCAATTACAGGACTAAAAGTACTACCTGTATTTCTTGTCTGAAGCAAGCCGTATCCATCAGGACTCAAACTACGACTGAATCCACTTAAATCTTCAAAATTTGTAAAGTAAACCCCCGCAGCAATATATGGATGTAATAGTCCCCTGCTCACTTGATATTCCAACATCATTGGGATAGAAAAACTGTATTGATAAATAGTCGACGCACTACCATTAAAGCCAAATAAGCTGTTGGCTTGCCATTGATGCAAAGCAATACCTGTACGCCAATGCCAATTGTTCCTAAATGGAATAGTCAATTCAATTCCATGTGTCTTCATACTGGCACCGTTGGCTTGAATGGGTTCGCCAAAAGGAACAGAACTATAGGTTTGTTGATGTTGACCAGTTCCTAAACCATAAAAAGGACGTAATACAGGAGTAAGAATAATAGGAGATGAAGTAGTGTCTTCAAAAGATGATAGTCCCAAAGCATAGGAAGCTAAATTTGGTGTAGTATCTAGTTGTAAGAGTATGTTTGATGTAGCTAACAAAGCTAAAGGTCTAACTTTACCTATTTCTCTATCTAAAGATTTGCCGCCATCATCAATTATAACTTGCTGACTAGAATATACATTCGAAGGAACTGTACTGGGTTCCAATCCATCTTTTAAGTTCTTGTCAGACTTTGCAGCGATAAAATCTA
>JBCBCD010000840.1:0-3584 GCA_038530915.1 Bacteroidota bacterium | reverse complement strand
ATATATGATGCATCAGAACATATTTTTGCTCAAAATGTGCAAGCTAATGCTGCCCCCATCATATTGGAACCATCCACAGTAGAATCTCCTTTTGCTCCAAATAACACAACAAAAGATTATGAGCGTAAAGATGTTTTGATTGTTGAAGACAATCAAGAATTAAGGTCTTTCATAAAACAAAGTCTGCCGACATGGTACAATACCATTGAAGCACCAAATGGCTTGATAGGTTTGGATAAAGCCCAGGAAGTTATTCCAGATCTAATCATCTGTGATGTTATGATGCCTGAAATGGATGGTTACGAACTGTGTCATAAATTAAAGTCTGATACCTTGACCTCTCACATCCCTATCATCATGCTTACAGCAAAGTCAAATTTAGACAACAAGATCATGGGATTTAAGCAGGGAGCAGATGCCTATTTAACCAAACCATTTTATACAGAAGAATTGCTTGTTAGAATAGAGAAATTGATAGAACTGCGTCAGAAATTAAAAGAAAAATTCAGCCAATCAGACTGGGTAACCAATGCCATTGAAGTGAATAATGTTTCTGAAATAGACAAAACGTTTCTAAAGAATATTGATCATATCATCTTATCCAATGCAGCAGACTATAATTTTGGGGTAGAACAATTGGCCAAGTTGGTCCATATGAGTCGTTCCCAACTGTTTCGCAAGTTCAAATCTTTACTTGGTAAAACACCTAACATATACATTAGGGAATGCAGGTTGCACATGGCGATGGATTTGCTAACAAAAAATAATAATCAGCCCCCAATTGATAACTTATCTGATCAAGTAGGGTTTAAGGACGAAAGGTATTTTATAACTAAGTTTAAGGAGCTTTTTAGCATGAATCCTAATGAGGTACAAATGAGAAAGATGGAGGATTAATAAGTGGTTGGACAAAAAAAGTAGTGTTTTTAATCTTCTAAAAGATTTTGACTTCCTCAAAATAGAAGAAGCCAAATCTCTCTAACTGGGGTTTAATGTCTTAGGTGTTAAGATTCTATTTGATGTGTAATTTTATGTGATTCTAAATGATACTACAAAAGTGTAAATTCTTTTTTTTCTACACCTGCTCAAAAATGAGTATAAACTCAAAAAAGGCTAAGAAACGCTTTGTGTTTCTTAGCCTTTTTACTATCTAACAAAAAATTATTGCTCTTTTTTGCCCTACTCTTTGTCTATGATTTGATCAAACTTCAATCCACTAGCCGCTTCTCCCCTTCCATTGGTTTTTCTATAACCTGACCATAAAACTACCTTACCATTATGCCACCTTGCTCTTTGCCAGGTCTGTCGTACAATTGCTCCTGACCTTGGAATTTCTTCTTCGCAAATAAAGTAGGGGGCTCTTGTTTCTTGTTCTAAACCTACACGAAGCAATCTGGTAAATGGCCGTACTCTTTTTGTAGGAAAACCAGGTAACACCCTTGGCATTGCTGCCCTTTGAAAATGAATGTCTCTAAAATTGGATTCACTTTTCTGTGCGGGTATAAAGGGAATCCAGTTTTCAGGAACGGTGTTGGCAATAATGTATTTGATGGTAGCTAAGTTGTTGATGCTAACTTCCTCTTCTATTCCCTCAGTTGCCATTTTTTCTTCTACTAAGTTTAGGAAATATTCCTTCATGATATCAGCGTATTCTTTGCCTTTGATCCCCTTACCCAATCCATCAGGAATGATGGCTTCAATTCCCCACACATAATTTGCCATTTCATCTCTTGTAAAATAAACTTCTTCTATAGGTTTACTTTCCTGAATATCTAATACGACAGGTGGTATGAATAATCTTTGATCAATTTGCTCTTCTAAAGGTTTTCCTGCCAGATCCAATTTAAAAAACGACCAATTAGGATCTTGTAAGCTCCCGTCGTCTAAGCGCTTGTTATAATGTTCTATTTGGGTTCTTTGACCAAAATTATCAGATAAGACAATTTGATTCACTTGCATCAAACTACCTGTTGGCAATTTATAAGGCAACATAAACCAATCATTGCTGTATAGGAAAGCAAATTCCGTTAATACCATTTTTGCAGTGTCGCTGATATTTGCTTCTATCGCAGCAAAATTAAGTTGATTATCTTCAAACTCCCACCATCTGGCTTTGGGCATTCCAGGAAATTCAATTTCACTGGGAATAAAATGTCGCTTTTCACCCAATTCCAGCAAAGTCTGATCCAGACTTTCATTTTTTAAAGCTGCCACCTGATCTTGATTTTCTTCAGCGATATCAAAATTGTACCAGTCCAGCCTGCCTTGAAAATATTCTTCGGCAGCAAGATAGGTTTTACGGTCTTCTTTTTCAGGTGCAGCAAGTGCACACTGATATTCCAAACGCTCAGGCTTCCAGCCATCTACCTCTACGTTATCAGGTTGCGAATATCGCATTTTGAACCAATTGATAAAATCGACTCCTACTTGATCGATGGCGAGATCGTTTTGACCTATTAAACCAGATGCTGTATTTGTGCCTTCTAATGCATCCAAAATTGATTTGCCATCCAACATTTTTCCGAAGCGAGCTGCCTCCAAAAACCGAATCAATGCCTCATTATTAAGCAAGTAAGCATTATCGTATTTCTCTAAAAAATCACCATCCGGAATAGATTGAAAAAGGTAGTCTTCTTCACTCTTAAATGCGGTGATTACTTCTTTACTTCTGGCTGCCGGTAAATTCTTTTTAAGTAAACGAACAAAGTGCCTGCCCATTTCAACCCTCAAATAGATATCAGGCTCTATTTGTACTCTTTCCACTTCAGCCTCTAAGGGAATTTCCTGATTGATGGCTGTGGACTCTTGAGAAGGGTCCAATGATATTTTATTGATTCGGGTATTATTCCAATCTATGCGCGCAAAAATGGGTGCTCCGACATCTTCCGCTTCAAATTCTCCAAACTGCCACTGTCGACTCAACATCCAAAGTGGATCTCTTACTTCAGCCTTGAGGTTTTCATAAAAATTTTCATTTCTCGCCCTGCTATCTAATCGGTTCCATAGGGTTAAATCATAATTAAGCGGATTCATAATATATAATTTTTGTAGCAATGGGTTTTCAAATAAGAGTATGTTGGCATTTTATCACCTATTGAAAATCAAACAGACTCTAAAGGTCATCATCCAGGAAAAGCTCTTCAATGCCAAGTTCTTCTATACTCGTTTGTAGGCTTGGACTGGTAAGCTGTGTGGCAAATTTTGCCAATACCAATCCATTATTTCCTCTATCTACTGCAGTTATCGTTCTCCCGTAATCTAATGAAGGAGCATTACCTCTTTGATTGATCCCGGCAAAAACAGCAGGTAAAAATTGATTGATGAATTCTTTTTTGATTAAATCCGGATCCACAGCCCTTTTCTTAGCCAAAGCAATAGTCGCTTCTATCGTCCTGATTAACTCTTCAATATTCCAGCTTCCACTTAATTGAGTTGGTACGGCCAATAAAATCGTATTAGGAGCTTCACTATTGGGTTGGTCGTAGTGAAAAGCCATCCCCGTATTCACTTCGGGCTCAGGAATCATCTCTGTCCAGTCATCAATGATGAAGCCGGCATATTTTTTGCTGGCATTGAATAGATCA
>JBCBCD010000839.1:661-3585 GCA_038530915.1 Bacteroidota bacterium | reverse complement strand
CCTTCTTTACGCACCCCGCCCCCCCCGCCCTCTACACCTTCGGTTACACTCTTTCCCTACACGACGCCTTCGATCTCAAGCTGATTGACCTTTTGAATCAACTTCTGATGCCCTTGATGTACCCCATCAAAAGAACCTATAGTTATGACCGTATTAGAGAAGTTCGGTAAATGATCAAGATCGTAAAATACCTTCATAGTTGTGCAAATGTATTTACTGAGATCAGAGGCTCCAAACCCAAGGGCTAAATTTTTTGTTGTTATTGTATTCTTTGTATTAAGACGCTGTTTAGTTTCAATTAATTGACTAGTACAATTTCCAAAAACTAAATTTGAACAGCTTCGAAGAATGCATTTACTTTGCAAACGCAAAATAGACAAAAAATAATTTAATCTTTTTGGAGCATGAGTTTTGACAAAAGTCAAATAGTTAAAGCACTTACTAAAGTCATTGACCCAAATACTGGGCAAGACATCATTACTGTGAACATGGTAAGGGATCTTGAAGTTGATGAATCTAATGTCAATTTTACGATTGAATTGCCATCGCTTAATAATGAGTACAAATCTCAACTGAATTTTGCCTGTATCAGTGCAGTTCAAGAACTATACCCTAATGCCAATGTAAATGTACATATGATGTCCAAAACCGGGCAATCTCAGGCTCCAACAGGTGCAGTTCCACACATTAAGAACATTATTGCGGTAGCTTCAGGAAAAGGGGGAGTAGGAAAATCTACGGTATCTGTCAACTTAGCATTGGGCTTGGCCAAGTTAGGTGCCAGAGTTGGTCTCATTGATGCTGATCTTTATGGTCCTTCCATTCCCACCATGTTGGGTTTACAGGGCCAGCGTCCAAAAATTCAGGATTTCTATGGAAAGCCTAAGATGGTACCTATACAAACTCAGGGAATTCATGTTATCTCTATCGGGTTCATTATCGAACCAGAACAGGCCGTTGTATTGCGTGGACCGAGACTTTCCGGGATTATCAAACAGTTTTTTAATGATACGGTATGGCCTGAATTGGATTATGTGGTAGTTGATTTGCCTCCGGGTACTGGTGATATCCAATTGAGTTTGGTACAAACGGTTTCTGTTACAGGAGCAGTTATTGTTACTACACCACAAGAGGTTGCGGTAGTAGATGCGGTAAAAGCGATGAATATGTTTTTGCTTCCTAATGTAAATGTTCCGATCTTGGGGGTGGTAGAAAACATGTCTTGGTTTACTCCTGAAGAACTACCCAACAACAAATACTATTTGTTTGGACAGGGTGGAGGTAAGAAACTAGCTAAAATGAGCAAATCAGTACTTTTAGGGCAAGTTCCTATTGTACAAGGCATACGAGAAGCAGGAGATGAAGGGAAGCCTGCTATCCTGGGTGACAATGAAATTGTAAAAGGAGCATTCCAAAAAGTCGCTGAGCAAACAGCCAGACAAATTGCATTAAGAAACGAATTATTAGGACCAACACCTATTGTAAATATTACAACCACCAAACTCTAAAGAAGTGAGCAATGTTATCTATTGTTCACTTCTTTAATTGAATTTTAAAAGTATGGAAAATAAAGTTGAATTAATCAAACGCATTGACGAAGCCCTAAATGATGTACGTCCTCATTTGGCTGTAGATGGCGGAAATGTAGAAGTCGTTGACATTACCGAACAGAATATTGTAAAAATCAAGTGGTTGGGTAATTGTAAAAACTGTAGCATGAGCATCATGACCATGCGTGCAGGTTTAGAACAAGCTATTAGAAGTAAAGTACCTCAAATTGTGGGAGTACAGGCCGTTAATGGTCTAAATGTATAAATATGACAAGAGCGGAGCTCTTTGAGCAAATACTACAGAAAAAGTCTTTCTTGTGCGTAGGGCTTGATCCTGATTTGAGTAGATTTCCTAAGCATTTTGAAAAGAAAGCTTCTTCTATCATAGCTTTCAATAAACAGATAATAGAAGCTACACAGGACCTTTGTGTAGCTTACAAGCCTAACCTGGCTTTTTATGAAGCATTGGGTATGGAAGGCTGGAAAGCTTTTGAGGAAACACTCAAACTGATTCCTGATGAGCACTTTGTAATTGCAGATGCGAAGCGTGGGGATATTGGCAACACTTCAAAAAAATATGCTCAGGCCTTTTTTGAAACCTACAATTGTGATGCCATTACCATTGCTCCTTATATGGGGGAGGACTCTGTAAAGCCTTTCCTCGATTTTCAACAGGGTAAATGGACCATTTTATTGGCGCTTACTTCAAATGCAGGCTCTAAAGATTATCAATTGCAGCAAACGGAAAACGGCTACCTCTTTGAGCAGGTCTTGGTTACTTCTAAAACATGGGGGAATGCAGATCAACTGATGTATGTAGTGGGAGCAACAAAACCTGAATGGTTTGAAAAGATAAGAAGCATTGTTCCGGATCATTTCCTATTGGTACCAGGAGTTGGTGCACAAGGAGGAAGTCTTAAGGAAGTTTGCAAGCATGGAATGAATGAGCAGGTAGGCCTTTTGGTTAATTCTTCTCGGTCGATTATTTATGCCAGCGAAGGAGAAGATTTTGCTGAAGCTGCTAGACGTGCAGCTATGAAATTACAACAAGAAATGAAAGAAATATTGAGCGAGGCCTAACATATAGCAGTTTCATTAAAACTTGAGTATAACTCTTATTTTTCATTGAGATTGAAATTCACCATTTAAAGTTCTCCAACTTCTAATCCAACCATCGCTAGTTTCTATGGATGGGTCACCACCATATATTACAGTTGGCAATTCTATTGGTAGATCTGAAATGTCTCTAAACCAATTTAAATGCTTAAAAAAATCACTAGAAATGGTTTGCCCTGATTTGATCTCAATTGGCTTTATTTTTCCTCCTTTATACAACAAGATATCAATTTCTTTTCCACTACTGTTTCGCCAGTA
>JBCBCD010000839.1:0-651 GCA_038530915.1 Bacteroidota bacterium | reverse complement strand
AGAATTTCATTTATCGCAAGATTTTCAAATAAAGCTCCTTTTTGATAATAATTAGATACTTCATTTGAGTTACTTAAACCTAAAACCGAACAGGCAACACCGGTATCAAAAAAGTAAAGCTTAGGCGTTTTGATCAACCTCTTATTAAAGTTTTTGTAAAAAGGTTGTAACCTATAAATGATGAATGAGGTTTCTAGAATTGATAACCAACTGCGTACTGTTTTACTTGATATACCAGCATCTTTCGCTAAACTTTCATAATTAATAACTTGCCCAATCCTACCTGCACAAAGTGCAATGAATCTATTGAATAAGTTGAAATTTTCAATATTGCTTATTTGCCTGACATCTCTTTCTAAATAAGTTTGTACGTAAAATGGATAAAAATCAACAGGCTCTATGTTTTTATCATACAACCGAGGATAACCGCCTTTAATAATTAAGTCTTCATAACGATCAAACTCGATATTTGATATTGAGAATTCTTCATATGACAAAGGGAGTAAGTTTAATATGGCAGCTCTACCTGCAAGTGTTTGAGTCACTTTTTCAAGAAGTAGCAAGTTTTGTGATCCTGATAGAATATACTTGGTATTACTATTGGAGTCAACAATGTTTTGTAAGTAAGATAAAATTTCAGGTGCTCGTTGA
>JBCBCD010000838.1:0-3586 GCA_038530915.1 Bacteroidota bacterium | reverse complement strand
TTTTAAAAATATATTCCTCTTCTTACTTTGTTTTTCTATATTCCCTTCACTTAATTATTCTCAGAACGAACTTTCCTTCTTGTGTCTATCAAGTTCTGTTGGAGCAGAATATTTAAGTGAAGGGAATATAGAAAAACAAAGTAAGAAGAGGAATATATTTTTAAAACTCATTTTTAGTAGATTTTCAATGTTTGATTTTGTCTTTTTAATTTAAGACAATACAAAGAAGCAGGGTTTTTTCAGACTGTTTTTGGACTATTGTGTCTAAAATGCATTTATTGAGAATTTCTTCTCCAGTTGAAATAGGGATTCTAATTGAGGGGACCACTTCATTCTAAATATATTGTGAACTCTTTCGAAAATGGTATCTTTAGAACTACCTTTTGATGATAGTTTGAAAGATCGAGTGGATAGCAACCTAAAACAGAATTAATAAAATATATCCCGTATGAAAAAATGGCTTTCCTTTTCAATACTTCTTTTATCTCTTTCTTGCTCTACGCCTAAAGAAGAAACCACTTATCCAATTGGACAAATTCTCACACCACAAGGTGAGATGTTATTCTGGCTTCATGATGAGACACCCACTCACAAAGAAAGCTTTATCCAACTAGCTAATGAAAATTACTGGGATACTCTAACATTTAACCGGGTTGTAGAGGGCTTTGTTATCCAGGGAGGCTGCCCGGATACTGAAGAGGGGTTCAGTGATTCTCCTTATTTATTAGAACCTGAATTTGTGGATTCACTTACGCACATTTACGGAGCTGTTGGGGCTGGAAGAGATGATAATCCGGAAAAACTTTCAGCAGGCTGCCAGTTTTATATCGTACATGATCGGGAAGGAATAGCCAGACTTAACGGCAACTACACCATTTTCGGTCAGGTATTCAAAGGCTTAGATGTCTTGAATGCGATTGCCACCACCTCTGTAGACTCTACGGATACTCCATTAACTGAAGTCCCTCTGGATGTAAATGTTATTGAATTGACCAAAGAGGAATTGCTTAGTAATGGGTATGAGTTCTAAGGTTAAGAAATAAAATAGACGGTGGCCAGCGGCCTATTTTATTCCTTAACTTAGATAAATTAATACTTATATTGGGTTCTTGGATTACAACTCAATTGAATGACTCCTTGGATCATCAGTGGCTTAACGGTCATAACAGTTTATTTCCTGGATAGATGGGAAAACAAATACCTTAAATCTATTTTTGATTGGGTACCATCCATTCTGTTGGCCTATCTTATCCCTGCTGCTATATCCGCTCTGTTTAGCATAGATTATTCTGCTCACAGCATCCATCAGTTCAGCAAATTGTATTTTATTCCTTTGGCTATTGTGGCGGTAATGAGCACCTTGTCTTTTTCACAACTTAAAGCAATAGGCTGGAAGCCGATAGCTGTTTTTGTGGGTGGATCTTTATGGATTGCAATTTTCCCAGTCTTTATTGTTTGGATGTTCTCAGATTTACACTTGGTAAAAGAGGTATTGGTTGCTGAAGAGTACTGGAAAGGCATTCCACCTATAGTAGGCAGTTGGATAGGTGGCAGTACCAGTCAATTGGTACTGAAAGAAGCGGTTGAATGTCCGGAGGCTATATTTCTGACAGTCTTGGTATTTGATAATATACTTGTAAATATCTGGACTATTCTGATGTTTCAGGGAATTAAAAAAAGTGACTGGTTAAATAAGGTATTAAAGATCAATAGTAAAAGCATACCTGACCATATTGCTGAACAAAATGAAAAAGTAATTCATCCTCTATTGATTAGTGTAATATTATTGACTATTGTTTTAGGGGTAAATGCTATGATGGAAAGTTTTATCGCTAAGATTATCGTTCTTTCTTTCATTGGCTTATTATTGAGCAACTTGATCAAGGCTTGGAATTTTAAATTTGCGTTACAAGCAGGAGGCATTTTGATCATCACGGTTATGGCAATTTTAGGCTTAAAGTTGAATTTTAGTTTGGTGGATTTCGATTTGAATTTCCTGTTGTTTCTTATCATATGGCTCATTAGCCATTTTGTAATCATGCTTTTGATTGCCAAATTATTAAACGTGAATGCGGCTTGGGTCCCCATTGCCAGCATGGCTAATGTGGGAGGAATTGCTACGGCTCCTGCTGTTACAGCAGCATATGAACCCAAATGGATGCCGCATGCCATCATTTTGGCGATTTTGAGCATGGCGACTGGTACTTTTTGGGGTTTGGTGACGATTTATTTATTGAACTTTCTCATTACTTAGTAAGACTAATGAATAATTTTTTAACAGAAATATTTAAGCCTAACAAATTTGAGCAAGATGAACTGGAAGTTATCCTTGCTCAATTTAGGCCTGTGAGTTTCGAAAAGAATGATTATTTAATTAAGGAGTATCAGGTTGCAGATTATTATTTTTTTCTGGAATCAGGTTTTGTACGTTCTTATGCCATTGATTTTGATGGTAATGATGTAACTACAAAGTTTTTCAGCAAATACGATATCATTATTGACTGGCATTCTTTTTTTCTAAGGTCGGCCAGTCGAGAATACATACAAGCTTTGACAGCATGCAAAGCATGGAAGATTTATTTCAATGATTTTATGAAGCTGTTTAAGATAGAAGCTTTTAGAGAAGTGGGACGCACGCGATTGGTTAATAATTACTTTGAATTGAAAGGGCATACTCTTTCCATGATTACCGATCAAGCAAAAGATAGATACCTTAGGTTGCTGGAAGAAAAGCCAGACATCGTTCACAATGTACCTTTGAAACACATTGCCACCTATTTAGGAATTACAGACACTTCTTTAAGCCGAATTAGAAAAGAAATACAAAATCAAAAGTGAGTATGGATGTTTTAACCAATTTAGTACCTACTTGGGTGTCAACACTTTTCTTGTTATTTATTCCAATACCAATTGTAATGATAGCGCAACTTGTTAAACAAGGCCTTAAAATTAAAAGGGCTGCTAAGCAAGCTTTTTGGATGGTACTAATCTTTTATTTTCTATACTTGGCATATGTGAGTTATGCTTGTCTAGAAGGATGGTTTGATACTTTGAGTTTACCACCAGCTATTTTAAAAATGACAACTTTGCCATTATTACTATTCTTATTGGTAGTAATTTTTAACTTACCTATTTATAAAAGAATCTTAAATCAACTGGCGTTATCAGATTTGGTTGGCGTCCATATCTTTAGGCTCATTGGTTCCTTTTTTATCCTATTGACCATATATGGTGCCTTACCAAAGTCGATGGGATTAATAGCCGGAATTGGAGACGTATTGATCGCTATTAGTAGTATCCCCATAGCCTATGCCATTAAGAATAAATCAAAAAATGCACTTACCATCGTCTGGATTTGGAATACACTTGGACTCATTGATATTTTACTTACATCTACATTAGCACAAGTGTTTACAAAGAGAGCAATTGAAACGGGGATGCCTGGCGTAGAGGTACTAGCCCAGTTCCCTTTTTGTTTTATTCCTGCATTTGCACCTGCTACTATTATCTTCCTTCATTTGTCGATTTACCGAAAATTACTTTTGAAAAATTAGAGTAGACTGATCACCTCACGCCGTGAGGTGAT
>JBCBCD010000837.1:0-3588 GCA_038530915.1 Bacteroidota bacterium | reverse complement strand
GCAAATCTAAAACCAGAATTATTCAATACCCTTATTTTAGATCATCCTTATTTAGATGTTGTCAATACCATGATGAACGATACCTTACCTTTAACAATCGATGAATATAAGGAATGGGGAAATCCACAGGATAAGGAGGTATACAACTATATTTCTGATTACTCACCTTATCAGAATATCAAGCCTCAAAATTATCCCAATGTGTTATTGGTTGCGAGTTATCAGGATTATCAAACACCGATTTGGCAAATAGCCAAGTATACTGCTCGATTAAGAGAGAACAACCTATCTGATTCAGAGATCATCATGCTAACTGATATGAGTAGTGGACATATTGGCAATACAACAGGTAAAGAATGGATCAAATTATTCGCAGAAATGAATTCGTTTGTTAAGCTAAAAAATGACAAGCCAGTATTTGAAAAGTAGCAACCAGTATTTGTTTGTCCCAGTTCAAGAGGAGAAAAAGCGGTTAAAGTATTTGCCGGGTAATCATTTTACAGGTTAGAATACATTGAATTTCTCACCTGTATAGCAACCTTTCTAGATTTAGTGGGTCATTACAAAAACGAAAAACTCATGAATCTAAGAATACTTGTAATCATATTACTTACCCTTAATGGTTTGATTATACATGCTCAAGAACTGAGTACCTACGTGAAAAACAATGCCCAATTAGCTAAAATTGATGTCCTCTTTTTAGATCTGAATAAAGCAAACTCTCCGTTTAAGTTAGAACCTTACCTGATAAACTACAAAAGAGGGAATAAAAAAATGAATGTAGATCCCAATAGCAATACATTAGATTACATTCAATATGCAATCTTAATGCAACACTCAGATGCGAATATCCCCCTTGAATCCATAAATGATAATTAAAGGAACCATAGAATGAAATTTCCAAACCATATTATAAACAGAAGGAATATCTCTTATCATTTTTTCTTATGAATTGTAAGAGAAAATAATTTAGAGTTATTCTCAGGGTTGTCATATAACTGCCGGAATTATTCGTCTACATAGATATTATTATCAATCACTTATCTCAACAAAAGATGAAACGAGCATTATTTTATTTAGCAGCAATACTAGTTTTGAGTTCTGGTTGTAAGAACGATGACAATGGATATATCATAAGTGGTAATATTGAAAATGCACCACAAACACTCAAAATTTTCCTTAAGAATGACCATAACGGTATTGTAACAGACTCAACTATAGCCAACAATAATGGCCATTTTATGCTCACAGGAACAATTGATTACCCACAGAGGCATTCACTTATCTATCAAACAGATGAAGGCAGAAAAGAGCATTTCATTTGGATTGAAAACTCAGCTATTAATATCTCTGGTACATTAAATGATATTGAAAACCTTATCATTGAAGGAGGGAAAGAACAACAATTATTTGATGAGCAAGAAAAAGAACAAGCTTTTTTCTACCCTGAGCTGAATAGATTGGCACAAGAAAACAAACAGGATTCTATCGAATTTTTAATAGAGCGATTAAGTCGGGTGAACAGAGATTTTGCTGTTAAGAATGCAAATAATTACTTGGGCATAGAGATGTTGTACCGATTTAGACAGGAAATCAACAAAGATTCTTTAGCCCATATTTTAAAGGGATTAGACAATAATATTCTAAAAAGTAAATACGGAGAAAGTCTTGTCCTGTATTCAAATAGCCCTGACCTAGAAGTAGGTAATCAGTACACAGATTTCACTGCTAAAACATTAAAGGGAGATGAAATAAGTGCCTCTTCTCTAATTAAAAAAGGAAGGCCATTGCTAGTAATATTTGGAGGCTTGGGCTGTATGCAAGCTCATGGAAGGGAAATATTGAAGACTTTTCAAGATGCTTACAATAAAAAAATTGAAATTATTGCTTTTGTATTCGCAAGAAATAGAAATGAATGGATACATGATTCAAAATATCCTTTAAATATTACCTTGCTTTCAGATATGAAAGGTGACCACAGCCCAATCAAAATTCAGTATGATGTACAAGCTACGCCAACAGTATACATAATCGACAAAGATGGTAAAATAGCCTGGAAGTCTTTAGGTTATGGAAATCATGTAAATGAGGCGGCTTTAAAACTATTGAATTAATGAATCTAGCTCTTTCACCGACAAAATAAATAGAGGAAATACATCAATAAATCGTTTGAGTCGTTTCCATGCCAAACACCAAACCAGTGGATATATACATCTAAGCAGAAAGATGATCAAAATATATCCACTTAATGAGAACACTCAAACACATTACTTTTATTATTCTTACGATTTTACTTTGGTTAGCCTTTATTGCTTATGGATTTATTGAAGGCTTTCTACTAAGACCTATTACTGCCCAAAAATCTTCCGAAGCCTTTATTGAGGCCACAAAAGAAAAAATTGACAAAGAGTTTGTTGGCAACTTTGGAATGGTCTTGATTGAAAATGGTGAAGTTGCTGACGACTATTTCTATTCTATCGACGAGCCTGTGGATCAGAATACCCTTTTTCCAGTAGCTTCTATTAGTAAATGGGTTACTTCCTTTGGGGTTATAAAGCTGGTAGAACAAGGCCAATTGGATTTAGATGAACCAGTAGACCATTTCCTTACTCGATGGAACCTGCCTCCAAGCGAATTTGATAATGAAAAAGTGACGATTAGAAGATTGCTTTCTCATTCATCGGGCTTAGTTGATGGGCTGGGTTATGCAGGTTTTAAGCCAGATGAAAAAGTACAAACCATAGAAGAATCATTGACAAAAGCTGCTGATGCACCCTATGCAGAAGGTGTTGCAAAAGTGGGCTATGAGCCAGGTAGTAGGTATGAGTATTCAGGTGCGGGTTATACCATTTTGCAGTTACTCATTGAAGAAGTTACAGGACAATCTTTTCAAGAGTATATGTTGCAGGAAGTATTGGAGCCACTAGGTATGAAAAACTCTACTTTTGTTCTTTCACAAAGACCAAATGCGGACTTGGCACAAATATTTAAAGATGACGGTACGACAAGACAAATGAATAAGTTTACAGCTCTTGCTGCAGCTTCTTTATTTACCAGTACAGCAGATTTATCAAAATTCTTAAAAGCAAATGTCACCGATAACAAAGTGCTTGCTAAGGAGAGCATTTCAAAAATGAGTACAGCTGAAACATTTATCAATAATATTGGTGTTTACGGACTTGGGCCAGATCTTTACAGTCAAAATGATAAAAATTCTAACATAATTGGGCACGATGGGAGTGGTAATAATGCCATTAATACGGCTGCGAGGATTGATTTGGTATCAAAAAATGGCATCATCATTTTAGAGACAGGTAATTACAATATGGCGTCCTCTCTTGCTGATGAATGGATGTTTTGGACAGCAGGAATCGCCGACTATGTGGTTATGCAACGAAACATTCCTTATCTGGTGACTTTATTTGTTGTTGGTTGTATTGTTATTTTCACCATTGCCATTCTCATTATCCGCAACAAGAATAAAAAACGAAAACAACTGACAATAACTTTTTAGAGTATGTTTAAAATTTATTGTGTACTGAAGATCAATGCTTTGTGGTTCTAGCAAAATATTTTCGAAGGCGTTTA
>JBCBCD010000836.1:2047-3594 GCA_038530915.1 Bacteroidota bacterium | reverse complement strand
GGTATTGCTAAAAAGTTGGAGGAAATCTTTTTCCCAAATGATTCCATTCCATTGTACATCGATAAAAAATCGGAGTCGCTTAAGTTGATTCAACAAGCTCGTAACGAAGCGCACCGCTTTGCCATTAACTATCACAGACAGCTGCGATCCAAAAACTTCCTGGGTACGGAGTTGACCAGTATTGAGGGAATAGGAGAAAAAACCGCACAAAAATTGCTGACGCATTTTGGGTCGATACAGAAGATCAAAGCAGCTACAGCGGCAGAAATTGCTGAGGCGAGTAGTTTGTCAGTGGCGAAGAAGGTGAAGGCGTATTTTGAGAAGGGGGGAAACTAAATTAACTCGTTGTCAGTACGGTAAAAGTGAGAAATTAATTGTATATTATAATATGATTAAAACCGTTCGAATTGTTTCTTTAAAAGGGCCTTTATCTGATAAAACCTATTGGATGAGCAAAACTCCTACTGAAAGATTACAAGCCTTAGAAATCCTTAGATTACAATATGTCAGATTCAACAATATTGAGCCAAGACTTCAAAGAATTTGTAGAGTTGTTAAATCATCATGAGGTAAAATACATGATTACAGGAGGGTATGCAGTTGCTATCTATGGGCATCCAAGATATACAGGTGATATTGATGTGTGGATCGAAGCTTCTAAAGTTAATGCCGATAAATTAGTAAGCGTTTTCAATGATTTTGGCCTTTCTTCTTTTGGATTAAAATCAGAGCATTTTACAAAGCCTGATCAAGTTATTCAAATTGGATATCCTCCTTATCGAATAGATATTTTGACAAGTATTGATGGCGTCATCTTTCATGAAGCTTATCAAAATAAGAAGAAAGTTGAAATAGATGGAATTGATGTCCGTTTTATTGGGCTCGAAGATTTAATAAAGAACAAAAAAGCTACAGGTAGAGGTATTGACTTAGATGATATAGAAAATTTAAAGGACTAAGCAGTGGAACGTATTCAGAAAGTATCTTTTCATTACTAAGCATAATGACTAAGCTGTTTTATACATTGATATTAATTTTTTCTAAATCCTAAGTTGTGCCAATGAAAAATACAATATTGCCTCTAATGTTTTTTTTAGCTTTTAATCTAGCTGGTCAGGAGAATTTGGGTATTTACTTGGATCAAGAGCAAAAATCATTATTCATCAATCCCTCTTTAATTGATTATTTAAAAATATCCGATTTCCCTAAGGACTTGGAGACCATCGTTTTCTTTCCAGAAACATTTGATACCAATAGTATTGATAGGTCGGGAAATTGTGAAATAATTCTTTTCAGAGATTCCCTTATAGAAACCCAAAAAGAAATGAGAGAACTTAAAATAAATTGGGATCAAATTGAGTCTTTCAAAAAACTCAAATCCATTTATTTATGGGATACAAATTTTAAAAGTCTCCCACACAATTTTGGAAAACTCGACCAGCTTGAATATCTAGATATTTCCTTTACACTCTTAGATAAAAATGATGTAAAGGATTTGATCCTTGAATTAAAAAATTTAAAAGAAATTAATGCCGTGGGGATGGAAC
>JBCBCD010000836.1:0-2037 GCA_038530915.1 Bacteroidota bacterium | reverse complement strand
CTTCTGTACAGAAGTTGATGTACTTAGAAGCAAAAAGCCTGGACTAAAGATCAGATATCGTGCAGAAACTTTTAAAAAAATGCCAAATGATGAAGAAATAGATGTGATAATATTTGACACCTATATAGTCTTTGAGAATGAGTTCTTTTTTAATGGCTTTGTTCAGACTTGTCCAAAATACATCCAAAACTGTGTTAAAGTAGTCAACCCTAAATGAAGTTGTTTAAAATGGAAACCATAAAAGCCTTAGTCCTCATTACCTTCATAGGAGGAGAGCCGTCAATGCGATATACGATCACCTCTGATTTCATATTAAAAGAATTTCTCACAAAAGAAATAACTTCTTACTCACCTGAGAAAGCTATTCTGCTTGACGTTCATTCAAAACATATTTACTTTATTCATAATAAAAATCTCCTTCTGAAAAGAAAATATAATGGATCTGGACGCTGGTTCTCTCCTGATATTAAGCATAACATACTTGAATATGAACCATCAGATCAATCATTGGGAGGAGAATGTATCCGCATAAAAATACAAACTCAAGGATTGAAACAAATAAACCAACAGCTCGGTCTGGAATCTAACACTGACAGTACTATCAATCGGAACTATTCAATTAGAGAGGTTTGTGAAATTCCTGCAATTTTCAATTTCTTGCCAAAAGATGACGAAATTTTAGGCTTTCTATCTATTTTTCAAGATATAGATATTCCTGGCTTCCCCAATAGGTATTGGTTCGAAAATCATTACACTGATTATCTCTCCAACGGCTTCAAAACTGAACATAGCAGCATTGATAAAATCACAAGTATTGAACTTCCTCATTATTATTTCTCTGACCTATTAACCTATACAGTGGTATCCGAACTTGACTACTATGGCAAAGCAGAAATTCTAAGAAGAATTGATGAAAAAGAATCAAACCTAAGTCATATTCCTAAACTGATTCAGAAAGCTCTTGAAGAAGAGGATTTCGATAAAACAGCTTTGTATGAGAAAGTATTAAATGATGTCTATAATGAGATAAAGAGATTGAAACAATTATTCGAACAAAGCTCTAAATAAATATCATTGGCCTAGAATTTAATAACTTCTAAATACCACTCATTTAACTAAACTCTATGAAAATGAAACGTATCTCTTTTCTCATCATCTGTTTTGTCCTTTATTCATTTTTTAAGAATGTATATGCACAATCCACCCAAAACAAGATACTTTCTATTAAGCAAGAAAGTGTAAGTGATGATTTTTTGTCAGAAACCGAATACCTTATTTCTAAGGAAATGATCATACAAGTATGGCATCGTACAGAAAATAAGTACATCAATTTAACCAACATAAAATACACCTTATATGATATAGAAAATGATAGGTTTTGTCATATCGATACAGAAATAAAAAATGCCTTTTGTCAAGATAGTCTGGGTGGTTTTCGGCTTCTGGAAAGTTACAATTACAAAAAACCTAAAATAAATGCTCTCCAATACCTCGGTCAACCCGCTATAGAAATTGTATCAAGTGAAAGTACTTATGAACCTAAAAACCCATTTTCAAACGACTCCTACTCTATAAAACACATTTACTCTTCATTAGATATCATCCATAGATATCTGGATGAAAGCCGATTTGGTATCCTTGAGTTCTTTAATCTTAAGCAAACACATGCTCCTCACAACTTTGAAATGGAAATTGAAATGAAAAGCAATAGGAACGGCTCATTGTTTAAGCATAGAAAAATTACGTCCATTGAAGAGCAAGCTTTTCCGAAAAAACTATTCAAGAGAATTAAAAAAGCCAAAGTTCAACCTTTTGAAGTACTAAGAGCACGAATAAGGAATAGAAAATAGTTTTCAGGCTGACTCAAGTTAGATATCCTTAATTCATGTTAGTACATATGATGACAAACCAGAAGTGATATAGTTAATTCGATCCAATTTCCTTTGAATAACTAGCGTATTTATCCAAATGCTATTGAAAAGTTATTCTCACTAAATCTAACTTAAATTTAAATTAACCAGAGAAGCAATTGTTAAG
>JBCBCD010000835.1:0-3606 GCA_038530915.1 Bacteroidota bacterium | reverse complement strand
AAACAATTGTGTAAAAGAACCTTTCAATAAACCGAAAGCTCTATAATATCTACATTCTGGATCGCTAATATGAGCATTGCCTTCCAGGCCATATCTGTTAAAATATCGGTTGGCAATATCATTTTCTGTCATGTGAACAAAAACGATTTGAATGCCCATTTCTTCTATCTCTTCTCTACTATTAGCGATATCTGATAGTGCTTCTCTACAAAAGGTACAACCAAAGTGTCTTAGGAAAACCAACAAAACAGGTTTTTCCATGGATAGGTCAAAAAGCGATGCACCACTATCGGTAAGCATAGTTCCCAATATTCCCTGATCTACTTGTGTATCTTGCATAATGCTTTAATTAGTAATTCATTTAACAGTATACTACACATAAAAGTTCTTCGATTTGAAGATTCAAATCGACTGTAATATGAAATGTTTTATTGTTTGTTAATAGCTTAGGTAAGAAAGCACTTACTTAGTGTGCTTTAAATTAAATTCAAATTAAGAATTTAATTACAAAAATAATACTTGTTTAGCTATTTTTCTTTCAAACTGTCAATCCTCTATCAAATAGAAGTAAATTCTGATACAAAAGAATTGGTTTAGAAGGTTAGATGTTTAGATGAATTTACTTTATCCTAACCTCCTAACCTCCTAACCTCCTAACCTAATTACGATAAATCCATGCCTTCAAATACATCCATCACGGCTTGTACGTGATTAGCAGAAGTATTTAGCAATTCTTTTTCAGCATCGTTCAATTGCAATTCAAGAACAGCATTGATACCTGTTTTACCCAATTTAACAGGTACTCCAAGGAACATATCATTTAAGCCATACTCTCCTTCTAGGCGAGCACAACATGGGAAAATTCTGTTCTCGTCTTTTACGATTGTTTCTACCATTTGAGCAGCAGCAGCACCTGGTGCATACCAAGCCGATGTACCCATCAACTTGACCAATTCTCCACCACCTTTTTTAGTGCGTTGTACAATCGCATCCAAAGAGTCGTCATCGATTAATTCAGTAACAGGGATGCCTGCAACGGTAGTATACCTTGGAAGTGGCACCATAGTATCACCATGGCCCCCCATCAAAACAGCCTGAATATCTTTTGGAGATACATCCAAAGCCGTTGCCAAGAAAGCTCTATACCTTGCAGTATCCAAAATACCAGCCATACCAAAGACTTTGGTCTTGTCTAAGCCTGATGCTTTGTAAGCAGCATAAGTCATGACATCCAATGGGTTAGAAACGACAATGATGATTGGATTAGCAGAATGCTCCATGATAGATTTTGTTACAGAAGTAACGATTTTTGCATTGGTAGCAATTAAATCATCACGACTCATACCTGGTTTTCTTGGAATACCAGCAGTAATAACAACGATATCAGAGTTAGCGGTTTCTGCATAATCTTCTGTACCTACTACAGAAGTAGAATAGTAATCAACAGGAGCTTGTTGCCAAGTGTCCAAAGCCTTACCTCTGGCCAAATCTCCTTTAATATCAAGTAGTACAACTTCTTTAACAATGTCCTTGTGAGCTAAAACGTTGGCACAAGTAGCACCTACATTACCTGCACCTACAACAGTTACTTTACTCATGGTTTTTCGAATTGTTGGTTTATGATAATTATTGACATATTTTTGCGCTGCTTTTGGCAACACTTAATGCCCGTTAAACGTATCAATTTTGTTAATAAAACGCACTTTAAAGGCCTTTTTTTCAATTGGCCTCCAAAATAGCGATTTTTCGAAATCTTTATCTAGGTACACAAATATAATCAGCACTTTTAATCAAAGTAATGATTTTATTCACCCAAAAAATCTCCAAAACCTAACAAAAGTAAGTCCTTATTATATAGTTGTGTGTTATACATGACGAACCATTTAATACAAGAATTATACTTTGTTTTCATAAATATCAATCATCCCTTTACAAGTAATTTATTAAGAATGATGAGACTATTATTTTTACTCATATTTAGTGTTTTTTGTTCGAATATAATTTGGGCTCAATCCCATCAAAACCACGTTTGTTCATTAGCTGAACAGGACCGTATTTTGATGGAAAAGAACTTATTGGAATTAAAAAAGCACATTCTACCCAACCAAGCATCCAGACGTTCCGCTAACGAAACGGTTTATATTCCGGTTACTTTTCATTTAGTAGCGAATAATAACGGAACCGGTAGGATTAGTGAGAAATTGGTACTCGAACAATTATGTTCCATGAATACTGATTTTGCTGAAATCGGCTTTCAATTTTACTTAAAAGATAGTGAATTTAATTATGTCAATAATTCTGCCGTTTACAGTGATCCTCGCTCAGCATCCAATGGTATCATGAACTTATTAAGAGACAATAGCTCGCTCAATATCTGGATAGTAGATAATCCTGATAATGGGACCAATAGTGCTGGTGTAACTTTAGCTTATATGGATTACCCTCGTGATTGGATAGTAGCCAATAAAGATTTCGTAAATGGATCCGATATGATCATGAGTCATGAGCTTGGGCATTTCTTTGGCCTCTTACACACTTTTAACGGGTGGGATTCTGATCCTTATGATCCATCTATACACGGTACTCCTGCACCGGTGAATAGTCCTCGTGGTACACAAACCGAAAAGATGGATGGTTCCAATGGTAATTCTGCAGGTGATTTCTTGTCTGATACAAAACCAGATTACAACTTTGGACTGGGAGATAACGACTGTGACTACAACGGAGGTGCTTTAGATCCGGATGGAACCTTGGTAGACCCGGATGAGCTTTTGTATATGGGATATTTCTTAACCTGTGACAGAGAAAACTATAAGTTTTCTCCAGAACAAAATGACATTATGCTTGCAAGCTACAACAGTAGCAATAGAAGGTATCTGCGCAATCAAATTGCTCCTACTACACAAATAATTAATACGCTCCCTCAATTGACTTTCCCGGCAAACGGATCTACTGTATCTAATGATGCTCCTATCAATCTACAATGGACAGCCCCTCCGGGTGCAACACATTATATGCTTGAAGTATCTTTATTACCTACTTTCTCTGTGCAAAATCAACGTTTTTTTGTAACTGGAAATTCATTTCAATTAGATGGTAATCTTGTTGAAGATGGTAGAAGATATTTTTGGCGTGTTAAACCGTACAATGCTTACAGTACGTGTCAAACGTTTACTACAACTCAAAATTTCACTATTGGAAATACTACAGCTATCCCTACTATCGAATCGTTTGAGAGCTTCAGCATATTAAGCAATCCTACACAAAGTGGTGAGGATATTGATTTATTAATCAAAGCCACAGAGAATAGTCAAGTCAATTTTTCCATCTATAATTTAAATGGTCAATTGCTTTACCAGAAAGCAAACCAAAGAATATTAAATGGTATCAACTCTGTATCAATTCCTACGAGTTCACTTAGTGCTGGTATTTATTTGATGCGTGCAAGAAATGAAGAAGGACAAGTTGTCAAGAAAGTAGTAATTTATTAGCATAATGGGGAAGGGTGTAGGATGTAGTGGGTAAATCATTTCGCCCTCTAAACCCTACACCCTCAACACTACACTAAACAAAAGTCCACCCAAAGAAAAACATGAACGCTTTTCT
>JBCBCD010000834.1:0-3608 GCA_038530915.1 Bacteroidota bacterium | reverse complement strand
TTAAAGTTTATGTCTGTGAAACGGTATTCTGGATCTACTTCAACATAGTTGTATTTCAGCAATCTGTAACCTGCCAAATTCTTGTTGCCCCCATGCCTTGGGTGACTGAAATAGCCCTCTATGGTATGCTTTCGAACCAGCTGAAAAAAATTAGCGGACATTCCATTCCACAGGGTTTCATCGAGCTCATTTTTTTCCATTAGCTGTAGGAAAGCAATTTGTTGGTCACTGTTTATTTCAGACAGCTTTTGCCCATGCATTTTGGTACAGCTATTTTCTACCGATTCAAGACCATTCCTGTAGGCTTCTTGTAAATGACTTTGTTTTTTTGTAAGGAGAAGGTCAATGTAATCCAAAGCACCAGCTTCTACTGCGCCGGGAAGATCGTCCTCAGGGATAATCTGGTTGTATATTCTTCCAAGTGTCCGTGCTTCTTGCTTGGTAAAAAAATTAAAGGGAGATGGGACTGTATTGTTACAGCTGAAAAACCATTGCGCACCAATGGTGGTAATAGCTATGTTCTTTATAAATTTTCGTCTAGGAAGTGGCATATACAATTATTTTAATTTCTCTATGCATTTTTCGAAGTTTTTTCCGTATCGCGTTTGTTTCGTCTATCGTAAATTGATGGCTTTTATTAAAAGGCTCTTCTCTGGCAATCACACTAAGGGTACACAGCTCAGAAATGCTTTGGTCTTAAAAATTACAGCTGTGCATACTTTGAGTAAAGCGATGAAATATCCAAAGGATCACTATATTCTTTTTGCAGTAATAAAAAATCATTCAACAACTTAGCAAGCGTTTGTTGATGCGCCTTTTGTTTAGCCAAGTCGTTTAACTCCAATGGATCCTTACTAAGGTCGAATAGCCTCACCACATTGGCTTTTGGATACATGATTAATTTGAATCCATCTTTTCGAATCATTCTTTGATTGGTAACATAGCAACCATAGATAGCTGGATAAGCCGATTGTGTGGTTTTACCTAAAGCCATAGGCATTAATGAATTGAAGTTAACATAGTCAGGTTTTTCAATTCCGGCTAAATCCAATGATGAAGCCATTATATCCTGTAAATAGACTGGTGCATTGACTTTGGTGCCCGCTTTAATTCCAGGTCCTGCCACCAATAAGGGTGCGCGCATGCTGTGCTCGTACATGCTTTGTTTCCCCATAAAACCATGGTTTCCTACCGCCAAACCATGATCAGCTGTAAAGAAGATATAGGTATTATCTGCTTTCCCGGAAGCCTCCAGCGCATCAAGGATGCGTCCTATCTGTTGGTCCATGTGAGCAATAATGGCATAATACTCCTGGCGATGTACCTTTACTGAGTATTCGGTTCTGGGAAATGGGGCTAAAGCCTCATCTCTTAAAGTTGGAGAGCATCCTATTTCATCTTTGTATGGATATTCAGACTGAAAGCTTTTCGGAACAGCAATATTTTCCAAAGGAAACATATCAACAAATTCTTTGGGAGATTGACGAGGATCATGGGGAGCATTAAATGCCAGATACATAAAAAATGGGGCTGTATCGTTTTTTGCCTGCTCAATAAAATTAATGGCATCATCCCCTACCACTTCACTCCAGTGCTTACCACCTTCCCAGAATCCACCTTTGGATTTGTCCCATGGTAACCAATTGGTATCGTTTTCAGATTGCGGGCGATTGTAGCCATTGGGCATTAAAGTTGAAGCATCACCGCTTTTTTTATATTCCTCTCTAACTTGTTTCGATAAACCACTAAAATTCTTGTTGAAGGCATCTCCTGGCATTCCAGGACGTTCATGAACTACATGATCAAACACACTATCGGCATCTAATTTTAAATGCCATTTCCCAGTCATGTAAGTATCGTAACCTGCCTGATCCATTAATATGGGCCATAACTCCCCCTTGTCCTTAAGATCGTTTTGTGCTTGGGTATTATCAAATGGATGGGCATTCCATACCGAACGGCCGGTAATTAACATGGCACGGCTAGCAATACAAACAGCACCATTCCATGCGCCCATATTATAGGCATTGTTAAAGGTTACACCTTGATTAACCAGTCGGTCCAGATTAGGCGTTTTAACTTCCGGATTAATTCCTAAGGCATGAATAGCATCGTAACACTGATCATCTGCAAAAATGAATAGAATGTTGGGCTTCTTTTGCGATTGCTTAGAACAAGCTACAAAAACAAAAGAAAGTAAAAATAGAAGGGCAACAGGTTTTAACAGCTCAATTTTTGTATTCATTTCTATATAATTAAATCAGAACTTTGGTATTACTTTCTGGCTAAAGCGTACATTTTTCCAGTAAACGTTTTAATATTTTTTTGCAATAGCGGATAGGGATTTCCGTACTGATCAATCAATCCGGAGTGCTGTCTTTTCCGTTTTTGAGGATTCTTAAATGTTGCGTCAACCAAGCCACAATAGTGCCATCCAATAAAATTGGGTCGGGCAAAAGCCTTTTCCATGAATTCTTTGGTCCATTCTGCCCTTTGCTCCAGGTTATCGGCAATAGGACCATAAGGTCGATGCATATCCTCGGTAATCATGGTATAAGAGGAATCTCCGTTAAAAAAGGGCTTGTCTGTGACCTTTTGCCACCTGTTCAGGCCAGGCTCTTGTACTTCGTATTTACCATACATTTGATACATAATAACATCCGTATATTTTTCAGTTATTGGCAGTACAGTATCGACAGTATTTGAATTGGCGTTTATTTTGTCTCCAAAGAATAGGTGGTTTTCATCGTATTTGCGGATGGAATTTCGAGCTACCTGGTAATATTTTTCCACACAAACTTTCAGGAATTCAATGTTATCGCGAACCTCATTTCCATTTGACAAATCATTATCTGGTCTCCAGTTTATCGCATTGGCTAAATCGTCGAATGAACCGAAACGAGTTTCATAAGCTTCATTAAACTTGCTAATTCTGCCTTCATAGATTTTTTGCATGGTTTTAACATATGCTTCTTTGCCTGCGGCAGCTCCATCTAGATTTCTCAACTTACGAGGCCATCCAATTCTTGATGTACGTCTGGCACCTCCGATAGTATCGGTACGTTCACGGCAATCTTCATCGGTAAACAATGGGCAGTCGGTCATATAGTAACCCAGTAGATAGGGATCATCCTTCTTATTCTCTACCATTTTTTTTGCCAAATAATCAGCTTCATTCTTGAATTCTTGAGAAAATATATCTTTGAAATTCTCGTCCGGGACTTCCGGTTTCCAGTGGGGGATATCGACAAATTTAACTTGCTCGACATAGGCCATTTCTGGTTTTGGGTTATTTATTATTGGACGTGCATTATGGGGCCCAACAGTATTAAACCCAAAGTCCTTGCAAGTTTGAAGGAACCAATGTCTTAATGCCCGATGAAATTCTTTTAGGTCAGCAATATCTTTTACCCCTAACTTTTTTTGCCATTGTCTATAATTAAATTCTTGATTAAAAAAGATTGGGCTAAGATGGTTAATACCAAAACTTAAGAATGCATTTCCTTCAGGGCTTACAAACCACCACCTATCCTCCTTTTCGACTCTAAAAAACCCAGTGGCTTTAAACTTTTTACCGGTCCATCCACCATATTTATCATATTCGGCGG
>JBCBCD010000833.1:0-3609 GCA_038530915.1 Bacteroidota bacterium | reverse complement strand
CGACACAGCGACCACTTCCTAAAAATTTTCCTGCCTCCTCCAGTTTAAGCTCAAAGTTTTCTTGCAAGTGACCTTCATTTATTTTGTAAGACGTATGTATGATTGTTCCATTCAAAGTTGTTTCGTCCCACTGTAAGTCAGCAATTTCTACTATCTCACTTCTTGTACCCTTGGGTGGGTATAAAATAAGTTCTGCTTTTACCGTATCTTCAAAAACTAATTTCAAGCGCCCTTCATAAATGAGATGAGGTTCATTCTCGTAAAAATAGGAGATTTCCCAAACTCCATTCCAATCTTTAGTAGAATTTGTTTCTCCAGCAAAGAAATACCTCATGCCCAACATACCCAAAATAAGCAGGAATAATAAAATAGCTATTATGCTAAAATCTCTTTTACCTGTAAAACCCGACTTCACCATTGGACAATTGATATTGTAGATTTCTCTTAAGTGGTTAACAAAATTGAAATAGAAATTTTAGCCAAGCGGATTTTTTTGTTTATCAAGGCAAAAAGTAGACGCGATACGCATCGCAACTAATTTTTAACGCAGAGAAACGGAAAAAGAAGCCGCTTAAATTGCATAGTTTAAGTTTGTTAATTACTTAAAAACTGGGACTAATCCATGTTTTCAAAATTCAAGATAGGAATTATTGTTTTGTTTTTCTTTTGTTCCTTATAAAATACAAGGCTATAATGATAAATATAGGCAAGCCCCATATCAATAAGGCGCTGTAATCAATGAAGCCAATTTTTTCCATATTTCCAATGGGGACAAAAGAAGCCCAGTAGTAGGGATGAGCTTTAGCTTTACCACTTTCTTCTAAGAAATCCAACATGGCATTTTGCATGGCTCTGTCCTTTGGTACTCCTTTTTTTATCTTATTAAAAAATAATTGTACCATACCAAAAGTTGCCCTGTCGTCTACGCTCCATTGAGTTGTAATCAAGCTTTGAGCACCGGCATAAGAAAAACTTCGGGCAATGCTGGCAATCCCCTCTCCTTTTAAAAGCTCACCAACATTTGTTTCACAAGCACTAAGCATGACCATCTCTACATTGGTAGATAAATTGTAGATTTCTTTTACAAATAACAGGGCGTCATCATCTTTTACTTCTGATGTTTCACTAAACGCCAGATAGGAAAAGTCTCCTGCAGTGGTATTGGCTTTTCCATGGGTTGCCAAATGGACAATTCTATAAGCAGCTTGCTGACTTAAAAAGTTGGCCTTTGTGGCTTCTTCATTGAATAAAGCCTTTCCTCCTATCATTTCTTGCACAACACTCACCTCTTCATCATTATACTTTAATTCAAACAAGCCTTTTTTATTCCCTTTCTTAAACTCAGGAGCCAGGCCAAGGTAGGGAAGAAGATCTTCCTTTGTCTTTCTTTCGATCATCTCCTTCAATAAGCTCACAGAATAATTATAACTGATTGAATGGTTTCTTATCAAATAGGCATGAGACTTAAAAGCAGTATTATCGTTTGGATATTCTGACATCAACACAGCAAATGCCAATAAACCCAATTCCCCATCGGGAATGATTACCAACCGATCCTTAAGAAGTTCTTCTACTGGCTGAATTAGATACTGATACAACTCGTATGCCGAATTGACGTAATAGTCCAGATTTTGCGATAAGTAATCAGAAGAGACATTTGGAAATTGTCTGATGGACAAATTAAATACATCCAACCAATGGAAAAAAGCTGAATCAATACCGATACTCACAAGTTGAAAATCATCTTGATTGATTACAAAAATATGCAGCCTCTCATTCCCCATAAAGTATTCTAAGATGGTTTGATCGGAAGAGATAATCTCTTGCTGAATCATTTCTACAGGAATAGCTGTTGTTGCATAACGCAGTTCGTAATACTGAGGAAAATCTTTTTCCAGCGTATTGATTTTTTGGGAAAGCAATTGTTTTTGTTCAAAAATGAGATGCTCGAGAGAATCAATTAGGTTTTGATCCAAAAAACCTGTTTTCTGCCAGGCAAGGAACCGTCTTTTTTCCAGCTCACTGATTGATAGTTCCAATTCTTCAATTTCAGTAATCTTCTCAGCTGGTATGCCTGAAAACTCCTCAGCCTCTGCTTTCTTCAGTCCTTCTAGCAAAAGAATCCCCTTGCTTTTTTCTGAAAACTGGAAAGCATCATGTAAATATTGGTCGTCATTACTCAAACGATACAAGGTAATGGCCAATTCAATAGCATAGTCGTATACATCATGGGCATAGTCAACCAATAATAATTTAGAACCAATGGCTTCAAATCGTCCTCTCAAGTAATCAAACAAGTGGTCTATCTCTCGATAATATTCAAAAGCCTGAATTAAATGATCAAGCTTTTGGGTGTTATCGTAACTAGCAATTTCCACGTCACTCATCGTTTGAAGTAATTGAAGGAGTATCTGATGATCGTTGACTTTATCAAAAACAGCTTCAGCTTTAACTTGATAATTGAGTGACTTAAAGCAAGATTGAAAAGCCGCCATAGCTGCTTGTTCCTTAGCAGCCAAATAATTGCTTATTCCAATATTGAAGTATGACATGGCCACGTCCGGGTGGATTTCTCCATAATTGAAAAGCATGATTTTCAATGCTCTTTGGTACAAGTCTGAAGATTGTGAGAAATTTCCCTGACTATCATAAGCATTGGCCAAATTATTATAACATAAAGCGATCGAAGGGTGCTGGCGTTCCAGACTTTGTTGATAGATCTCTAAAGCTTTATTGTAGGCTGTAAAAAGTCGAGTATCCTGTAACTGAAAATATACATTCCCCATATTGAGGTGTACATCAGCAATGTCTTGATGCGCACTTTTATAAAAATTAGAATAAATATCGATAGCCTCCCGGAATGCATCTAAAGCTTGTTCTGGTTGAGCTTTGTCTAGGTAACAAAGACCAATATTGTTGTAACTCTGAGCAATTTGAGGGTGAGGGTTGGAAAGTTGAATAGATCTTATGGATAAAGCTTCACGATAGAACTCTAAAGCTTTGTCGTAATCACCAATGTTATTGAGACAAATACCAATATTGTTATAGAGGTTGGCCAATTGAAGGTTGTCACTACTTAAGACCTGCTCTGCTATGACAAGGCCCTGATAAAGGTAGTCCAATGCCTTTTCAAACTCCTTGATTTCCCGATAGTAATTTCCGATTTTATTAAGGTTTTCAACTTGAAGTGGATTCGGTCTAGAGTAAGTTTGTTTTAATAGGTTTTGCGCTTGCTCATAATGTTCTAGTGCATCGGTATAGTTGGCTTTTTCCAAAGCACAATCTCCCAAGATGTGAATAAGTCCAACCTGTAGTTCTATTGAGTTCGGTGTTGTGTCTTTCAGTAATTGCAATGCACGCACAGCAACAGCTTCTGCCTTATTGACGTCTTTTTGTTCGCTCAGCGTTTTTGCTGATTGCAGTTGTTTTCTGATCAGACTAGTGTCCGATTGAAAAGCGGAAAGTCCCAATTGGGTCAATAGGAAAAACGCAGTTAAGATGTATCGCATGTAAGAAAAATACATAAAAGTCTAGAATTGTGACTCTGTTAAAGGTAAAATATCGATAACAAGAAATGAGTACAACTTTAATTAGTCTGCCGTTAGTTAA
>JBCBCD010000832.1:0-3610 GCA_038530915.1 Bacteroidota bacterium | reverse complement strand
AACCATTAGCTTATACCTTAGTATTCTTTAATACCAAGGAAATGGGGGAAAGCTTTTGATTTCAGTACTGTATTTGATAGATATATATTTACATCTATCTTTTACTTATCTGATGTTGCAAAATGTTATTTCTAAAATCACGCCAAAGGTAATATATATTTTTAAACCACAAAAAGGAAGTATAATATCTACCTTTTAAGATTTTTAGCGAAATATTAACGATGCCTTAAAGTTTAATCTATATAGACCCCCATCTTACCCATCTGATAATCTCTCATCGCTTGTAATATTTCCGTTTGCGAATTCATCACATAAGGCCCCCACTGGACTACAGGTTCATTAATGGGTTCTCCTGCTAACAATAAAATACGGCTTTCATCAAGGCTGCGCAATTTTATTATCTCATTATCATCTTCAAAACCCACTAAAGTATGGCCCTTAATGTCTTGATCATCATTTACATTTAAACTTCCACTCAAAACATATGCCATAGCATTATAATCTGTAGGAATTGTCAGTTCAAGCACTTTATCCGCTTGCATTTCAATTTGCATCGCCAATATCGGCGAATTTGTCTCTACTGTACCTGCCAATCCGTCATAATCACCTGCCACTAACTTCACTTCTACCCCTTCTTCTACATTTGAAAGTCTCGGAATATCGGCATTCTTGATATCCTGATACCTGGCTGGAACCATTTTATTTGCTTTCGATAAATTCACCCATAATTGAATGCCTTCCATAGTACCTCCTTTTTCAAGAAAATCCTTTGATGCTAACTCACTATGAATGATTCCTTTTCCTGCTGTCATCCATTGAACATCTCCACCTTCAAGTATTCCTTCATTCCCATGACTATCTTTGTGACGAATACCACCACTGTATAAAAAGGTAACCGGTTCAAATCCCCTGTGTGGATGTGGTCCAACTCCTAATGGATCCTGACCAGCTTGTACAGTATCAGGACCAAAATGATGTAATAAAAGGAAAGGGCTAAACTGTTCTATCTTTTTTGTAGGAAGAGGTTGTTTTATGATGCTTCCTCCCATCTTTACATGTTCAGAAGGAGAAATAAATTTTATGGTTCTCATCTTTTTTTCCAATAAAACACCTCTACATTCAGTTTGTTTCTTGAGAAATTAGTCTGAAGATTCAACTCTTAGACACTTAAGTTGTAATAATAGTATCCCATAAAAAATCTTAAAAAATTTACTGCTGGTATCGGCAGTAAGTTATTATTTCACCGTTTATATCAAATACAACCGTTATGAAAAACATTTTCAACTTACTCATTTTTACCCTTCTTATAACTGCATTTGCTTGTGAGTCAAATGCTGATTCAACTACTGAAACTGAAGAAGAAACTACAGAAACTACTGAAGAAGCTCCGCAGGAAGAGGCGGTACAAACAGGTGATGTAATAATGAATGGTGACAACTATTCTATCACTATGATGGAAGCAGGTATCAAAAGTCCTCGTAAAGAAATGAAGGCCCAAATTGGTGACGCAACTGTTACCATCAACTATGGTAGCCCATCTGTTAGAGGCCGTACGATTTTTGGTGGCCTGGAAGATTTTGATGTATTATGGAGAACAGGTGCCAATAAAGCTACTAGCATTGAATTTTCTCAAGATGTAATGATTGGTGATCAGAAAGTAGCTGCCGGTAAATATGGTTTATTCACCATACCTGGCAAAGAAGACTGGACGGTGGTTATCAACCAAGACCATGAACAATGGGGTGCTGGAAGCTATACTGAAGATAAAGATGTAGCACGCATCACTGTATCTCCAAGAATGCTTGATGAACTTAAAGAAGAAATGGACTTCGTAATGGCTGGAGATGCTATAGAATTGCAGTGGGAAAATACTGCTGTTCCATTTACAGTACAACCGGCTTCGTAGTGTAGGGTTGAGTGTGTAGGGTGTAGGGGCTACACTCTACACTCTACACTAAAGATATTCAATGTTTATACTTTCTCTCTCGATATAAAAGTTAAAAATGTAATTCTTTGTATACACATACAATTTCCTTCTTATCTTAGCGTTACCACTTTGTAATACCCAATACCTTATCCTTTAAGCTCCCAAATTGCTCGCTAAATAGGGTCATTCCCTCATAATTTCTTTAAAAAGTCTTAAAAAATGTATCATTAGTATACAAACATACGTTGTTTAAACATATGTAATTTATATACATGCACTATCCAAAACTATTTGACATGAAGAAAATCATACTGATCGTAGCAATTGGTGTAGCAAGTCTTGCCACCTGTTTTGCTCAAAATCCGCGCTTTTATGCCATTTCGGTGGGCATTTTTACAGATCCACAACCCAAAGATTTTGGTCTGTTGAAACGTTATGGATTTATGTATGCAGAACCTTTTAGTGAAAATCAATACACTGTTTATCTGGGTGGATTTGATGATCCTAAAGAAGCAAATGATTTATTAGGTAACATCAAGCCTTTGTATCCCGCTGCTAAAGTAGCTGAACGCACAATCAATCCACAGAATGTTGTAACCGTAATCCAGGTAGCAACTCGTAAGTTTAATGATGAAATTAAATGGGATAATTATAATCAGTTCGATAATTATTTTGCTATTCTAAATGGGGATAAAATCAAAATTGTTACTGGTATTTATCCTTCTACTGAGTCTGCAAAAAATGATTTGAAATCTGTACGCTCAAAAGGATTTTCCGATGCTTTTGTTAAGCAGGTTGTATTCGATTTATTGATTCCTTTGAAAGAGTTTGAAACCGGTAAAAGAAAGCCCCTGTTTCCTCTGGATCTTCAGGAAGGCAGAGCAGTTGCTGCAAAAAATACAAGTCCAAGACCTAAAAGCAATGATCAGAGGATTAAAAACCCAAGCTCTTATCAGCAAACAAATCCAGCTCCTCAAGGTGGATTCAACAATGGATCAACCATGCGTCCATCCAATTATGCAACCATCAACCCGAAGACAGTAGATTCTAATCCTTCTACTTCGCAGCCCACTCAAAATACAGGCAATATCAACGATGCGATTGCACGTTATGATAATATTGGTAGTGATATTGGCATTAGAGGAATCCAAGAAGAGCCCACAACTATTGAAAATACTTCTTCCTTGCCACAAATTCGTTCTAAAGTAAAACGTTCTTCAGCCTTTGAATTGCAAAAAGTATTGAAGAGTGCTGGTACCTATGATGGTTCACTTGATGGATATTATGGTCCTGGAACAACTGCTGGTTATAAGAAAATGATTGAGCAAAATAAAGATCTTCAGAAGTATGAATTACTGGCTCAGTATCCTGATATACAGGATCCAAATGCTCAGTCTCCACTTCAAAGATCTATAGATAATTTAGCATACGATATTGCTGGTTCTCAAGTAGAAATCAATCGTTCCAATGAAGCAGTTGCTTTAGGTTACAAAGCCTACACTTTATTGAATACGGTTGGGGCTTCCAATGAAGTGAACTTATACATGAATCAAGCCATCAAGCAAGCATATGCCAATGCAACTGGCTTACAAAGAGCTCCAATTGATTACAATGCTACTTATGCTTATAATGATAACAATCAGTTGGTTCTTCATTTGTTGTACATTCACGCTGCTCCGGGCA
>JBCBCD010000831.1:0-3617 GCA_038530915.1 Bacteroidota bacterium | reverse complement strand
ATCGGATACTTATTTTTTGTCCATTACTTAGTAAATAAAAGTCAACCATAGAATTCTAATTATAATAATCAGAATTCTATGGTGAAAAAATTAATCCATAATTAAATCAATATCTCTCTTATCCCCTGTCATCTCCCAATGCCCCAAAATCATAGGAATGCAGCCAGTATAATTAATGGTATCAAAGAAATCTTTCATTTCAAAAGGCTCACTCTGCAATTCTTTTACTCTGGCATATTCAGCCATTGTATTTTCGAACAAATATTTCCCGGTAATATAACTGGTGCCGTAGCCAGGCTGGCGCAAATACAGATGCTGTTCGAAAATGAGCAATTCTTTTTCTGTCTTCATCCAACCTCTAGGTGTATAGTTGGAATGAATCACTCCGGCTTCTTCCATAGTCATATCATTGGCATGCGCATAAAGAGAACCCAAACCACGGGCAGCCCGTTGAGCAATCAGGATGTATACAATCTCTCTAACACGAGGATTGTCGTCATACAAACCAGCATCCATAAACATCTCTTCTACACCAGTAGCCACGCCTTCATTGCGAGAATCGAAAATATTGTAAAGAAGTGGGGATCTCCTGATTTCACTTTTATGTGGCTCAGTGTCCATTCGAGCCAATTCAAACCAATGGTAGAAATGAGAGTACAAAGGCCTTGGATCATAATGTGCCGTAATCCAGAAAAAATTCCTCGTTTCTTCAGGAACAAAAGAACCCAGGTGTACCCTTAATGCAGGATCAAAATATTCCTTTACGGTAACCATTTCTTCCTGATCAAGGAAATTGATCATACTTTGAGCAGCAAACTCAGCCAATGAATCATAAGCTTCCGGAGAATCAGCAGCTACCAATTGTGGTAATTTCCTGTTTCTGTGTTCTTCCAATTTGAGTGCAGACCATGCCCTGGCCAATTCTCGTTTCAATATCATTACCTCGTCCTCCCAAGTCAACGGCACCAAATGTACATTCTGCATATACCAGGTATAATTGTCTTTTCCTATACCGGATGGTCCAGTTTTAGAAGTTGACTCTTTTTCCAACCATACCACTAAATCGTCGGTGGAACTCACTGCTGCCTCTATGGCTGCTACAATATCCGGAAGCTCACTTACGCCTTCTCTTTCTTTAATCAACTTGAGATTGGCACTTTGAGTACGGATATCTCTTATGCCTGCAATCCAAAGATCTTTGGCATTTCCAGTCAGGTTTTTCTTAGCTTGCTCATTGAGTGAAGGAATCACCTTAAGGTCCTTGAGTAGTCTTTCTTTTGCCGTATCACTTAGAGGAAAATCATAGGTCCAGATTTCAGTAGTCATATGATGAGTTGGTCCCTCGTGAGCAGGCACATCACTTCTTGCCATCCAAAGAGATTTGTAATAAGCCGGATCTCTAACCCAAGGTTTTAATATGTTATGGTTAAAATCGTATCCATTCATTTCAGCCCATACGATGTGCCAATCTACTTGTTGATTGATGGGCCAATTCGTTGTATCCATGGCCATTAGCTTTGCCTGAATCGCCTTAAACTCCGGCCATCTTTTAGCAAAAGTAGTAGCTGTATAATCAGGTGCTCCATCAAGCAATGGTGGTCTTTCAAATTCACGCCATTCTTTAAACAATTCAACCAGATCATCGTATGAACCAGAGCCGCTGGCAGTTGAAGCTAAAGGATCAGATTGAGTTTCACAATAAAAAAGAGTGCAAGATAAAAGAAGTAAAAAGGGAAAGAACTTCCGAAACATTGGTATTCGTTTTATGAGAGTTAATGATAGCGTCGATATAAATATAAGAAGCAATTATGATTTTGCAGAATAGTGTTTGGCCAGAGAAAAAGAATGATTACTTAAGCTATTATAATATGCGAGTAGACTGGTCACCTCGCTAGTGAGGTGACCAGTCTACTCGCGCAATAAGCGGAAGCGATTTAACAGAGTACTTCTTGGCTATTTATTCTATTGTACATCCAAAAATGTCACATCCTGGTAGATTGTGCTTAGCGAGAGTTCTAAATCAAGCGATGGAATAGAGAAAGAGTTATCTATACCTTCTACCCTTACAATTTTCCATAGACCGGAAACTCTAGAAAAGATTTCGACTCGTGCTTGATATTGATCAATTAAAATATAATCCTGAAAGCCCGGAATCTGTCTATAGAAAAAGAATTTGTCTCCACGGTCGTAGGTTTCCGTGGACTTAGACAAAACCTCTATTATTACTATAGGATTGATTACTGCATCAGAGTTCTCTGATCGTTCAATGTCACCACAAATCACCATCCCATCTGGATAAAGATATTTGTTAGAAGCTTCTATGTGTAATTTGACATCACTATTGATGGGACGACAGCCTTTTTCTTCCGCTCTCAAAGCAATGCCGAGCTCGGAAAAAACGTTTCCTGCAATCAAACCATGTTCAACTGTCCCTCCTGCCACAACAACGATGGTACCATCATGAAACTCGTGCTTTATTTGAGTTTCTTCTTCTAATTGAACATATCCTTCATAAGAAAGCTTGATTAGCTTCTCAGCATTCATATCATCGTTTTATGCAAAAAAAGCTTTTATCTGACTTAAACCAAAAGCTGATTAAAGCCAGATAAAAAATAAATTCATTCCCATCAACTGTAACGAAATAAATAATAATAACGATATATCGTAACTAAATTTCGTAACCCCTATCTCACTGAGTACACAACAAAAACACAATCAACTAATAACCAACAATTTACAACTTTCCTTTCTTTTCTGGCACAGCCCTTGCCTATATAAAGGCAAATACAACTAAAATGCAATTACAAGAAGCACCAACCACGCTTAGTTTATTTCAAGAACTGATGCAAAACAATGAGCAGCTCCAATTGGTGGTGTACACCACCAATTGGAGTGGTACCGGCTACCTAATGACTTCTATGGTTACTTCATTAGAACCTGAAGTATTACAAGGCATAAATGCTTACAAGTTAGATGCTACTCAATCAGCTGCTATCAAGGAAGAATATAGCTTTTGTCGGGTGCCTTCTATACTTTTCTTTTACCGTGGAAAACTGCTTTCCTGTTTGGAAGGTATACAGACTAAAGAATTACTACTAGCACAGATCGACCAATTGAATCAAAAATTTCTTTATCAAAATTAAAACATAAAAGTCGTGAGACAATTAACTATTTTCCTAGCACTTATAATTGCCATTAGTACCTCAGCCCTAGCACAACCAGCTACTTTCTTTGATCAAGCTGATCAGTTTTTCAAGCAAAATGTAGAAAACGGGAAAGTAAATTATGCAAAACTGTCAAATGACCAAGACCTAAACGACCTAATTACAGCCATCAACACTTTTGACTTAGAGCAAGTAACTGAAGGAAATAGAAAAGCTTATTTAATCAACGTCTATAACCTTTTAGTGATTAAGGGTGCATTAGACAATTATCCCTTAAATTCTGTCTTGAATGTAAATGGCTTTTTTGACGCCAAAAAACACAATGTAGGTGGTCAAAAAATGACACTGAACCAGTTGGAAAAAGATGAGCTATTGAAAGTTTATAAGGATGCACGTTTGCACTTTGTCTTGGTGTGTGGTGCTCTTGATTGTCCTCCAATTACCACCTTTGCG
>JBCBCD010000830.1:1314-3623 GCA_038530915.1 Bacteroidota bacterium | reverse complement strand
TTTTAGTGTGGCCTTACCTGCTTCGTAGCCTGCTTTACTTTGACGATATTGATATGGAATTTCTCCATATTCTGGAGGTGGAGCGCCTTGATAAGCTGCATTAGACAAATAAATACCTATCATCTCTTGTTTAGTCAGCTTTCCTTTTATGTGTACTGCACCAGCTAACTTTTGAAACTTATCAAATGTTACTCCTGCTCCGAAAATAAAAGATCTAGCAGCATTAAATCCAGCTAAATAGTTACCTACGCTTCTAGAGCTGACATAGTAACCATTTAGTTTACCTCCTCTATTTTCATATTCATTTTTACTCTTTATGTCAAACTCTTCTTCTGGGCCTGATTTTGAAGCTACATCTATCAAGCTGTAATCTTTATCAAATGCTATATTTGCATATTCAATTATAACTTCATCATAAGAAAGTTTGAAATCGATTGTATAGTTAGCAAACATCTCACCTGATTCGGGATTTATGAACTCATCCCAAAACTCGGTTTCACCCATTAACTGACCACCTGTATTACTAAGCTTATGCCCATCGTATTCATATGCAGATATTCCATGTTTGTACACACCATTGTCCCCATCTTGGTAAACTGCAACAATATTACCTGAACTATCAGTATGTGTACTAGTTCCATCAGGATCTATATATCTAACTGGATTATTTAGGGTATATTGGAAAGAGGTTGTAGAGTAATACATTTCAGCTAACGGATCCACCGCATTCCACCTACCAATACTAGCATCATACCACCTAGCTCCATAATCCAACCAATTCAACCCAAAGTCTTTATTTAATTCTTTACCGTTGTAATGGTAGTTGGTGGCTTTCCCCACATTCTCCATCCAAGCACCCTTCATCTGCATTCCAAATGGATAATAATGCATTTCACTCAGCACTTCATTGTCTTCTGGATCATCTGACATTGCAATAATACCATCTCCATCTTTATCAGTGAAGGTTACTCTCGTATTACCTAAATGGTCTGTAATGTTGTATTCATAACGCGAAGTAGTCCCTTCAAAGTATACTCTACCTTCAGAATGATAGATGGCTTCAAGTGTTTGATTGCGGTATTCTATACCTCCTACATAATCCTGGGTGCGCAGCGTCATGGCTCCATCTCGTACCGTTTTGCGCAGCTTGGTACCGGATGCATCGTACAGGATATCAATGAACTTACAATCATCTATGGTGATGCGCCTAGGTAAGTTAAGGTAATTGTAACTGATATCCATATTCTTGTAGGGATCAAAATTCATATTCCCATTGGCATCGTAAGCGTAATCACCGCTTAGGTCATTGTCATGGAAACCTTCCTGATCACTGATAGCAGGAGCCGCATCAGTAATACTTTTCAGTCGATTGGCAGAGGTAGAATGGTAACTGTAACTTAGACTATCGATTACTTGATTGGTGTAGCAGGAACCATTCCAGTATTGACCACGTCGAGATAGGGTCTGTATGTTGCCTCTATCATCGTAGGAGTAGAAGGTATTATAGGTTTTATTGGTCCAATCGACATTCCCAGCATCGTTTTGATCGCCATATTCAGCAGTTAGTAGTCGGTCTTGATAGTCATAAGTAAAAGCATACGCTTGTCGTTCTCTACCTCTAACCCTCCATGTTAGTCTGGCTATATTGCCATCTTTGAAATAGTATTGTTTGGCAGGATCATCATATGATAATTCCAAATAAAATAAATCATTGGGAGCAGCTGTTCCAGGATTAGGTAGTGTACAACTTCCAGCTGCAATATTAGTACCACCAAGATTTTCTTGATTGATTTTCCAAAGCATTCCATTGTTGAGGTAATGAAAATCAATAGTCTGCAATGCGCCCTGTGACCCATATCCTAAACCCTTGGAATCAACTTGATCTTTTGCAGTGTAAGTAAGACCACTTAATTGTACTTCAGGATCACTATTAACTCGATGGTAGGTGTTTTCTAATCTGGCTGAAGCATCATAGGTCATTCGATCTTGGATGGTTAGCGTACTACCATCAGCTTTGATATGGGTACGAATTTGTAACAATGGATTGTCTGCAAAGTCGTAAGTTATATCAAGTATTTCAGCTTCTGGATTCCCCAATTGCAAATGATGATTGCCTTCCGTTTTAATGGTTCTGCCAAAATCATCATAGCTAAGGGTAGTATTGAGCCAGTCGTTGGTACCCAAAATGCGAGTTTCCTGTCTTCTAATCTTACCTATATAAATATCTGGGGTTCCTCCCACAAAGTCATGACCATCATAGTAGGTACGAGTGAAAGGCTCGGTAAAGTCCTTTTCTTCGCTGCCATTAG
>JBCBCD010000830.1:0-1304 GCA_038530915.1 Bacteroidota bacterium | reverse complement strand
CATTAGTGGGTGTTTCTGTATATCCGGTTTCTATTACTCTTCCATAGTCATCGTATTGGGTACGCAACCAGCGGTTTAAGGCCAGCATGTTTCCGTCTTGCAGATAGGTCATTAAGTTACGGTTATCATACTGATAATTTATAACGGCCTGATCCGGAATTTTCTTTGTCAGGATATTATTTCTTCCATCATAAGTGTAGCTGTATACCTCCTCATACTCATTTTCATTACTTGCAGGCGGAACGATTTTATTCACTCTATCTTTATGATCATAGCTGTAGGAGGTTTCTGCAGTTTCACTTTCTGAGGCATTAGCCTTTACGCTTCTTATCAAACGACCTTTTAAGTCCTTATAGGTAATTGTCTTATCATTATATGGATCTTCGACGGTTGTTTTTATCAAAGAACCTGCTGGATATGTACTGCCATCTATGGTTAGAGCAGTAATATTCTTTCCATATTTATACTCTGTTTTGTCCCAATCAGGAGGAGTTACACCAATGATTCGATTGAGCGGAGAAAGCTCATAATCGTTTTCAGTGTAAATACTGGGCCAAGAATTAAAAGGTATATATGACCCATCAGAATTACTGCTTTCAAATGCTTCATAGGTTTTTTCTATTCGCCCTTGATTATCAAACTCTATCCCGGATATGACATCTTTACCGGCTTCAGAATATGCTTTTTCTACCTTTTGAATGGATCTGCCCAGTCCATCAAAATATTCAATAGTTGACCTGTTTGTCAGTGCACTACCGCTTACGGACGTGAAATTGGTAGACGAGCTTACGGAGTTGGTTCCTACATAATTATAGGTGAAAGTATTGAAGACATTGAAGTCAGAAGTATTGTAAATATTTGGAGCACTTACTTTGGGTCGACTCAATACCATTTCCAACCTCATTAAATCATCATATCGGAAATAGGCGGTTTGATTGTCAATACCTGTAATACTTGCTAGTAACTTTGTAGCATCAGAACCATTTTTGTAATAATCGTAATCCCACTCAAAATTTTTGAATTTCCTTTTTGTGATGAGCTTATTGTTTGCATCCCATGAAAGCTCTTCTTGATCTACCCAACCTCTATAAGACATTTTTGATGGTTTCCCTACCACCATATCATATTCATCCACTGTTGTGGTATTATCCCAGATGCCTGATAGCGGGTTTTGATTTGCCTCGAATGTCATTTCATAGTCAAATACTTTATACAGGTAAGGTATGATGGTATTGGTTGTCGTTTTTAAGCCTGTTGTTTCATCAAAAAAAGCATGTTCCAAGTGCTTACCTGAAGTAGTAACC
>JBCBCD010000829.1:0-3628 GCA_038530915.1 Bacteroidota bacterium | reverse complement strand
CTTTATAAGGTTCATACATTTCATTTCGAAAAGTTGGTCCACTTGGGTCAAAAACTACAGCAATATGAGAGGGTTTTTGAGTTCGCATTAAATCCCAAAGTGTACGAGTAAAGCCAGTCATAGCAGAGGTATTCACCCCTTTGGAGTTGATTAATGGGCGAGTAATAAAAGCGAAGTGTGCTCTATATACCAAAGCATGGCCATCTAGTAGGAACAACTTTTTAGAAGACATATATGATATTTTTTGGGAGATCCTTTACTTCAGGAAAATATACAAATTATCTATTATATAAGGCGTTTGTTCCATGTGGAACAAACGCCTTAAGCTTAGTAGTTAACAAAATTAAACAATAAGTTGTAAATATTAGAATGTAATATTGTATTTCAACAACAATTGTTGTGTCAAACTTACTCTTTTCCCTAATCCGGATACTCCATTAGGTGAGTCATAATCCGTTATCTGAACCAATACATCATCATCATAGAATAGATTAAGTGTAACCGCCAATTGCAAGCCTTTTACAATGGTATAACCTAACTCATTGGTCCAGTCTACATCAATGTTCTGAGGGTTTTGCAGGTAGTTGGAGTATAAGGCTAAGTTAGATGCAAAGGTAATCTTATCATCTAGGTATTTGTTGGTGTGCGCAATTTTCAACAAGGAACCGAACTGAGCAAATACATTATCAAATCCAATAATATTGCCATCACCATCTCTATCTACCGGATTACCGTGTACGCCTGTAGCTGCAATATCATCATTGGCTACAACGATAAATTTACCCCCAATAGGAGAATAGTAGATGGACCACTTAGCATTGGGTTTGAAATCGATACCCGCTGAAATGGTCATGATTGCCGGTGAAAATAACTGCGCCAATGGGGTTGCATTGTTCCCGCTTATATCTGTCAAAAAGTTACCTGGGAACTCTTCCGTACCCGCATAGGTGGGAGTCAACTGACTTAAGAACCCAAAATCAGCAGCGTAAAAGATTTTCGATTCTTCTTTAGCTCTAAAACCTAATTTTGAGCTAAATCTCAATTCATCAATTGCTTTTTGGAATGGAATGTCCTCTCCATTTGAAAGGGGGCCAGCACCTAAGCGTTGAATACCAAATTGCCAGGAGAATTGATTGTCCCAGGCTACATTGCCTTTGTTGTATTTGGCAAAATAGGCAAAAGCAGAACCTGCACCTATGCGATTTTGACCTGCACCCTGTCTTGGATTCAACTGAAAAAGTTGTGAGAAATCTAGACCCAGGCTGGCACCTCTCTGCCAGTAAGTTGTATCTGAATCTCCTGATTGTGCACATAGGCTTAGCGGAGCTGTCAATAGCAAACAGCCAACGAAATAAGTCAATAAATGTCTCATGTCTAGTAAGTTTTATTAGCGTTTGGAAAGATTAATCATCCTCATTTTGATCTTCTTGTGGTTCTTCTTGTGGTGTTTCTCTTCTTACGAGCTGATACTTTTCAGTAGTCAATTTGAACAGAGGGATAATGGTTTCTCCCAAATCGTTCATTACGGTAAAAGAAGTGTTATCCATTTCAATGATTTCACCTTTAATCCCATCAATAGCAATGATATCCCCTACATCTACTTTTCCTTTTTTGTAATAAGCCGCTAATAAATTAGACAAGACCGGGCGTGAAGCAAAACCGTATCCTATTGCAAATGCCAATACCACACCTCCCAAGATGATAGATAAGTTTTCTTCAATAAATGCCGTTTCTACCTTTGCCTGAGACAAAGTAATCATAGCTACATTCAAGAATAAAAAGTAGAAAACAACATTTGAAATCAAGCCTGCTGCGGGAATGCCTATTGAATTACAAGTGGTCAATACAATCTTTTTAATAAAATCAGCCAACAAAAGGCCAATTACAAACACCAATAATGCGGAGAATAAATTTGGGATATAGTTTAAGATACTATTCATCATATCAGTGATTGCTTTCATGCCTAATACATCGGTAGCAATCAAAATGAATATGAAAAAAGACAAATAATAGACTATTTTACCCATCACTGCACTGGGAACCACTTTGATATTGGAACCACTGATAAGGTCAACGCTATCCAGGCGTTCAGCTAACTTATCGATGCCAATTTTCTGAAGCAATTTGCGCACTGCTCTCCCCAAAAACTTACTGATCCACCTACCAATTATAATTAGTAAGAGTGCACCAAGTATTCTTGGCAATTGGGCGATAAATAAACCTGCCTGTTGAGCCAGCGTTTCCAATATCTTTTGTCCAATGTCAATAGGTTGTTCGGTAGCTTGTAACAATAGGATTTCCATGAATATAAGTTTTAGCGTCTTTGATTTGACTATTTCTTAAATGCCAGTATGACAATGTCTACAATTCTTGATAGGTAGATCTCAACGATTTCTCCAATAAACCTGAAGACACCCAACGTACCTTTCACATTTGTTTTAACATCCTCAGAATACTTTGCACCAAATTCTTGTGCATCTTCTCGCATAAGCTCCTTAAAACTGTTTCTTGTCTCCATAAAGTATGTCTTTTAAAAGTTAATCCTTAAACTGCTTTGATACTCTTACGGCTTTTTCTTTAGCCCTTTTTATTTTCATTTTAATCGCGCTCTCTGTTTTACCAAAGATTTGTGCAATTTCCTTTATCGACTTGTCTTCCTGATATTTTAGTAATAAAACGTATTTGTCTTCGTCTGGAATTTTCTCCAATACCTTGCGGAGGTTTTTTACTTTCATTTCCAGAAGAATCTTTTCATTGATGGTATCGTCTTCAATATCAGGAGCCTTTTCCATTTCATCGGAAAATATATTTCCTCTTCTCTTTTTCTTTCTAATTACATCAATGCAATAGTTATAGGTGATTGAATAGAGCCAGGTAGAAAACTGGGCTTTATCCTTAAATGAGGCAAGGTTGACGAAGAGCTTCATAAAGATATCTTGTGTAGCATCTTTTGCTGCAGCTTCATCTTTCAGCATCGCAAGGCACTTACTGTATACTTTTGTTCCGTACCTGTTGTATATCTGCGAAAAACATGGGTCTCCTTGAGTAGCTAAAAATGCCTGGATAAGCTCCATATCAGGCATTTTACTATTGCATTTGGGCTTAGCTGCAGCTCTAGTTCTCATAATGGTTTGGTATGTAATTATGATTTGATAGCAGTGCCTCTTTGCCCGTATTTGGACTTATGACGCAAAAACCTCAAAAAGACACTATTTTTTTTAGCTTTTTTTAAGAAGCTGTTAAGATTTAACTAAATGGTTCTGTTATATCTCTTTTGGGCTCACTTTTCGTTACAAAACTTTCATTTAGCTAGGCTAAACTCCGGGTTTTGCGTCTTAATTGATCCAAAAATTGATTATAACATTTTCCAATAACCAAATTTTAACCGCTTCGAAACATTGTTAAGTATTTCAAAAAAACTTTATATCAATTTTATTAAATACTTATATGTACAAAGTAAGCAATTATTCAGAAATGATAATAATAAAAAGCAGGAGGATGAGAAGGAATCTGGTCTAGAAGTTTAGTGTTTAGAGGATTAGGAGTTTAATACACTTCGGTCTGTGGTGAATGGCTTAACACCCTAAAGTTCTCAAGCTTGAACAAACAAAAAAAGCCGTGAATACTA
>JBCBCD010000828.1:0-3631 GCA_038530915.1 Bacteroidota bacterium | reverse complement strand
CTTGACACAGCCATTGGAAGGTATAGATATGCATTTCAATGGCTGTTTCTGTTTATCCGCTTTCTTGACTACTATAGTACAAATTGAAGGCTGAACGGACAAGCAACTTTTTTGGAAAGGATTAAAATCCTTTTTTAAGGGTAAAAACTGTAGCTCTTGCTGTGAGAAAAAAGGTTTTTTGTGCAAAGAAGGATACTCTTGGATGGCATCTGATAGATAGTCAATGAAAAATACAAATTCCTTAACTTCTTCAGGTAACGCTTGGTATGCTGTTCTGAGAATGTTCTCAGCACTTAATTGATTATTTAGCTTTGCAAATTGCAAGCCGAGTATAAAACAACCAGCCATCAACAAAATGGCGTGTTGATTAGTGAAATTTTTCATGGTGTCGGGTGGTTAATACAATCTAAATATAAGTTTTGAATTTGCGATTCGCAACACCATTAACTTGAGCTTAAAAACTATTAACTTTTGATTAATTAATTTAAGCCGTGATTAAGCTGTAATGACATAAAATCTTAAGGGCATTAATCGTTTTGGTGTAGTGTGTAGAGCCCTCTACACACTACACCCTACACTGGAGGTGCTAGTTATGAGCAAAGTCAAGCTCTATTAACCAAATTAATTTTGGTAAACACTAAACTATACACAACACATTACACATGAGAATCGATATCATTTCTGTTATGCCAGAATTATTGGAGAGCCCTCTTGGGCACTCTATTATGAAGCGGGCGAAAGATAAGGGACTGCTGGAAGTAGTGACACACAACTTGAGAGAATACGGCCTTGGAAAACACAAGCAAATAGATGACTATCAATATGGTGGTGGCGCCGGAATGGTAATGATGATGGAACCCTTGGTGAATTGTGTTGAAAATTTGCAATCCCAATACAAATATGATGAGATCATTTTCATGACACCGGATGGCGTTCAATTGAAACAAAGCATTAGCAATCAATTGTCTTTGAAAAATAACCTTATGATTATATGTGGTCATTATAAAGGATTAGATGAACGTTTTAGAGAGCAGTTCGTGACCATGGAACTCTCTATTGGAGATTATGTATTATCAGGCGGAGAAATACCCGCTGCAGTCTTGGTAGACAGTATTGGGCGTTTAATTCCTGGGGTTTTGGGGGATGAAACTTCAGCATTAATGGATTCTTATCAGGATAACCTTTTAGCTCCACCAGTTTATACCCGTCCAGCAGAGTATAGAGGTTGGAAGGTGCCGGATATCTTATTGTCTGGAAACTTTCCTGCTATTGAGGAATGGCGCTTTCAAAAAGCTCTGGAAAGAACTAAGGTAAGGAGACCTGATTTATTAAATGATTAACTAGAAAACGATGAAATATAGACGACTTAGTTTGGAAGAACTGAAAGAATTGGAACGTGAGTTTGTTTTGTTTTTAGCCTCTCAAGGAGTGAGCAATGACTTATGGAACCAGTACAAAGAAAGCAAGGATTCGGAGGTCGATCGCTTGCTGGATGCATTCAGTGATTTTGTTTTTGAAAAAATATTGACAGATGTTAATTACCTGGAGTTGAAAAAGCCGAAGGAAATGCAACTGTTTAAATGTGAACCGGATAAAATTCACCTTAGAGCCATAGTCATTTCCGGCGAATCCGCTCTTGATTTTACTCAAAATCAAAGCCCGGAAGATATGACCCGCTTACTAATGCTATCAGGAGCAAGCCTTAAGCTTTATCAAGCAGAAAGAGCCTACCGCAAAGGGAGAAACTTAGAGGTTTTTGAATTGATGCAACAAGGAGCTTTGATTTCTAAAGATGGAGGATTGTACCAAACTTTAGATAGTCTGGGAAAAAATAATTAAAATTGTTACATACTTTTTCCAAACTATTGACAATTACACCCTGAATTATGGAATTTATAATGCCTAATTTCGCCAGTGCCGGCGTATGGATGAGTTTGCTTACACTTACCTTCCTTGAAATTGTATTAGGAATTGATAATATCATTTTCATTTCTATTGCTTCTAATAAATTAGATCCAAAAGATCGTCCCCGAGCTACAAATATTGGTTTGATTTTGGCCATGGTTCTTAGGATCGTTTTACTTTTTGGTGTTTCTATACTCGTAGCTATGAATGAACCTTGGTTTACCATAGATCTTCCCTGGGTTCATGGTGGATTTTCTGGTCAGAGTTTGATATTAATAGCAGGTGGTATTTTCTTATTGTATAAAAGTACGACAGAGATTCACCACAAACTGGAAGGACCAGAGCATGGTCATGAAGGCGGGAAAAAATCTAAATCTACACTTTCGAGAGTGATTGTTCAAATCACCATCATCAATATTGTTTTCTCCTTTGATTCCATCTTGACGGCAGTAGGTATGACCAATGGTTTAGAAGGTGCTTTAGTGATTATGATTATTGCAGTAGTGCTTTCTGTAGTCATCATGATGTTATTTGCCAATCCGGTTGGTAATTTTGTAAACGAACATCCTACGATACAAATGTTAGGTTTGGCCTTTTTGATTCTAATCGGATTTATGTTAATTGCAGAAGGAGCACACCTAGCCCATTTGGAAATAGCAGGCTCTGAGATTGGTACCGTACCCAAAGGCTATTTGTACTTTGCCATTGCTTTTTCATTGGCTGTAGAATTTTTGAACATGCGATTGAGAAAGAAAAGAGATCCGGTACAGTTGCATGGTATTCAGGAAGAAGCTAAACAAGAAGGTCTAATGAGCAAATAAGATTTAATTAAGCAGTAAGGGCAGCTGCCCTTACTGCTTAATTAAATCTTATCAATACAAACTCCTGTCTTGCCATTTCAAACTCCATAAAAGCTTCATAATTCTGACCTCCAAGATCTGCTTTTTTGGCAATAAAGAAACCCTCCTTTGCTGTATCAGCTTCCACTTTTAAGACATCTTTTCTCCAAAAATTTAAGTAATAAACAGCAATTAAATCAATGTCTTGATTATTGGTAATGGCATTGGGCGAAGTCCAATACAAATAAAGCGGCTCCTCTTTTGTGGTTTGATAGATTTCATTGGCCAGGTTTTTTGTATCCAGCGCATCACTCCTGTAATTGCGTTGTGGGATAATAGCCAGATCGAAAATAAACCTTGCAATTATTGTGGCCAATATCAATGTAGCAATAGGTGGAATTTTTGTACGGATGTTAAAATAGAGTAAGACAACATAAGAAAGGACACATACAATTGATAAGGGCAGTAAGTATTTCAAAAATTGTAAGTCGGGGATGAAGTTGATGGCAATAGCAACCAAGATCAAAACACCAACTATAAATCGTACAAACCACTTAAAGAAACGATGTGTCCAATGTTTAGCTTCTTTGATTTGATAATAGGCATATAGCATGGTCATTACAAACAAGGGATACAACATGTACACATATCTTTGCCTACTACCCGGAGAAATCCAATAAACTACGAAATTGACGATGCTTATCCATATACAAAATCGAATAAAAGGATGTTGTAATAGGTTTGTTTTCTTTCTTTTAGGAATGAGAAAGAGAATGAGTATACCTGCAGGCAAAAGATCCAGCCAGGTAGAGAGTGGAAAATTAAGAAAGTGGTTAAGGAAAGTTAGAATCGAGTGATCGCACCCTTGCGAATACTTCTTTTCTAAC
>JBCBCD010000827.1:0-3631 GCA_038530915.1 Bacteroidota bacterium | reverse complement strand
CGGGTACATCTACGTTCAACATAGCATTCATCCCTTCACATTCTTCATCTTCTCCCGTAATTGTAGGAGCATCTGGTTGAGGAAGTATCGTAACAGTGAAAGGCTCAGACAATTCACCTGTACAATCAGTACTACTATAATAAGCACGGAAAGTGTAAGTACCTGCCGGTGCACCATCTGATACATTTAGTCTGGCTTCACGATTATCTCTATCACTAAAAAATCTGGTTCTTATAGAAGATGTCGTAGTAGGTGCTACAAATTCATCTCCATTGGAAAGACCACTACCAGCCGGACCGTCACCATCTACTACCCAATTTAACGTAGCGGTAAGTGGAACGTTGAATGTTCTAATACTAGGATTTGATGCGTTTTCACAGCCTGTATCGTTACCGGAAAGAGTTGGAACACCGAAACACACTATATATGGGCCAACTGCCTTTGGAGTAATAATTTGGTCCGATCCAGTCCAATTGTCATCATTACCAATAGCCGCTAACAACTCTGCCTTGGTACCAGTTGTAAGAGGTTCATCGTAATCGGCATTGTCAACTTCATCTCCATCACCTGATCCAGCCCCAACAGCCAATGCCGTTGTTCCTTCAGTCAATCCTGGAGGCAAAGTGGAAGTTCCCTGAGGAGTAAGAGTTGCTTGAAATTGATTACTATTGGTTTGAATGGCAAAAAGGTAAGTTGGACTTGCAACTGTTCCTTGGAAGGCGATTACTTGATCACCAGTCCCCATTAAGTTGAAACCAGTTTCTTCTTCAGTGAAGTCACCGCTAATGCCAGTAAATTGAATAACTGTTCCGGCAGGAAGATCTGAAGGAGCGGTATACTTAACGACACCTTCATTGGTGGCATCCAAGTCACCATTCATATCCACTCCCTTGTCTGTGAAGAAAACTTCAGTTCCAGCTCCAATATCTGCTAAAAAAACGAAGTTGAAACCTTTTGTACCATCTGTTTGAACGGAGATGATGGCTACATCACCTGCTGTAAGAGTAGTTGGCGGAATCATCATTGCTGCCATTTCCATAGGAGCTGATACTTCAGCTGCCTTAGGCACAAAGACTTCAGCCATATAAGCTGTAAATAAGGCTAAAACGCCCAGCGAGAAAAAAGGCGTAAATTTTTGTTTCATGAGCTACGAATTATTAAGATTTGTTTAAAAATTTTCAATAAATATTTTGAAATCAGAGAGCTTTCCCATTTAATATTTAAATGTAAAGATCAAAATGGAGGGACGTTCCGCTCTAAGTCAAAATTTAGTCGTCTTAAAGTATCTATAATTTACTTCCTTTAATTTTTTATTACTAAGTCTGTTCTTACAAACGCTTCCACCTCTGCCTTCATCGACATACAGACCTTGATTTTTTGAGTAGTAGTAGCTTTTAAATGTAGTATTGTGAGGAGATTTTGTGTAAAACTAACATTTCCTTTTTTCCCATACAAAAATTTTGTACAGCAAAATATGCAAAAACATTAAAAAATAGATCAATTTGGAATATTTCTGGGCAAAAAAAATGAGTACATGTAAACGCATTGTTAAAAACTAAAACTTTTGGGTAGTTTCTAACAAAAAAGAGGGTTGGCATCGCAGACGCCAACCATCTTACTGTTCGTTTGTAACCTATTATTCTATAATAATCATTTTCTTAGTCACTGTTTCGTTTTTCGTAGCTACTGTATAGTAAACTACACCTGAAGTGGCTAAGTCTGACTTATTCACTGTAATCGTGTTGTAACCTGCATTGAAGTTTCCTTGGACTACATTCAACAACTTACCTGTTACATCATTAAAGCTGATGGTTACTTCTGATGCTTGTGGCAATGCAAAGCTGATGTTTGTTTCAGCTGCAAATGGGTTGGGTGTGTTTTGGTACACTTCAAACAAGCTTGCTGCTTCCGTTCCAGTAAAGTTCAAGCTTACATTCATTTCTGAACCATTAAGATCGTATGCTTCTGCATATGTATATCTCGAACTGATGCTTATCGCTTCGCTCAATTGTACATCTTCTTGTGCCTTCAATACCAATGTGAACAAGACTGCATCTTCTTCAGCTTCGACCCCTGTAGGATGGTTCCATGAGGTGGTCAAAACGCCATCTGCTATATGTGTAGTACCAAAGTTTTCTGCTGTAGCGATGCCATATTGTAAGTCTGTCAACTCAAGACCTTCCATGTTCAATGTAAACTGATAGCCTTGGATGTTGCTCAGGTTTTCTGCCGTAAATGGCACTTCATAGGCATTGCCAGCTACCAACTGTTGCTCATCTAATTTCAATTCAAATGTGCCGCTTGCGTTACGGGGATCATCCGTTAAAGAATTAGGAATCGCACTTCCATTTACATCACCAATCTTGATCGCTACAAAGTCACCATCCATCATATCATCGCTGAAATCATTCAAACTGATGAGTTCTGGAATTTCTTCCATCCATGGATTTGCTGGGTCAGGGAACTCATAAGTTGTTGGTACAAATCTCCAGCTCGTGTTGTTGCTGAACTCTTTATCTACTGATAAAATTAGCTTACGTGCCTGGATCAAGTCCATAGTCGTAATTGTATGAGAGTTGTTTACATCGGCTGCAATCAGTTTATATGGTGAATCCAAAGCTTCAACACCTAAGATGTGCTTGGTCATCAATACAATGTCAAAAGTAGATACGCCATTCATGTGTTCCTTGTCTAATGTCGGAGTCACTGAGTAATCGTAACCCATGATGATGTTATCGAATCCATACAAACCATCTATGGTGGTCATTGAAGTTTCATTCATATTGCCACTCAAGCTAACTTCTACTTCTTCTACAGCTCTGGCTTCTTCTGTCTCTACCAAACCCTGAATGAATGCACTTCCTACATTTTCAATACATGGATTTGGATCTGCACCAGGTTGCAAAGTCACAATTACGATACAGAAATCCCAGTTTCCTGCTCCATCTACAGCTACTAAGAAGGCCGGTACACTGTTGCCATCTTCACAAGTAAACTCTACTGATGTGGTTGCTTCCTCTTCGATTAATGTATCTGGAACTGAACCTTTGAATAAGTAGTATTTAACATCTCCTCCTTCATCTGCATTTGGATGTGGCGTACAATCAGTAATTCCTGAAGCCACTACATCTGTTGCCCATAAGGTGTTCATACCTCCTACTACCTCTTTGTTTTGTACCAATGGCATCAAATCAAGTGTAATATTGGTAATACAGATCGGAGCCGGAGTCTTGCAATCCTTCACTGTGAATGGTATTCTTCTCACTTGTACATTGCCACATTCATCTGCTACTGTCACCATGAATACATGTGCACCCACTGGCAAGCCTTGACCTGCAATGCTTGAGATGGTAAAGTTGCCACCACCCAAATCTGTTAATTCATACAAGTCATCCAATGCATTTACCGGATTGCCTTTGCTATCAACATCTAACATCACTGTTCTAACTTCCACCTCTTCTGTACAAGAATCTGCTACTGTGAAAGGAATCATTACTTCACCATTACATGCTGCAGCACCTGTCAAACCAAATGCGCAGAAATCCAATGTATCTACATCAATGATTGGTGCTTCGTTATCGTATACTTTGATTACTTGTGTGTACTGCCAGAAACCTGCTGTTGGTTGTAT
>JBCBCD010000826.1:0-3655 GCA_038530915.1 Bacteroidota bacterium | reverse complement strand
TTTATATCCCATGAGAAACTCTTTCAGTTTTTCCATTCGATATAAAGTTTCGGCGGACACCGCTGATATTGACTACCTTCTTAAAGGGTACAACGACAGCCAGAAAAAAGCGGTTGAAGAACAGAACAAACTATTGGCCCATGTCATCTACCATGTCAAGAAGTCTATTGTCTTTCCAAAATGGGCAATAAAGTTGTTCTGGGGGTTTATGATTACTGTTTTACTGGTCTTGGGATACGCCATGTTACAGGTTTCGAGCATTCCCAAAAAGGAGCAGGCTGCTTTTTCACAAGGTGAAAGTAACGCCCTCAGGCACTTCGAGCGGTTTATGGAGGAAACCCCAGAGGCAGGTACCCTTTACGAAGAATGGCGCAATCCCAAAGGCAAAAAGTAGTTTGCGCCCTACGAAATTTCTTCTTATCGCTTATCTTCCCGAACGCGGAAGAAATTCCCCAGGAACCACGCGCAAAGTTTGGGGTAAGGATTTGGGATTTTTCATGAGGAACCACATATGACAAATCTAAAATGATTTCCTAAATATGATATTTTAATGTCTTTATGCCGTTTATTCACAACTTTTCTATCCTAATCAAAAAATATAAAATTTAGAAATAACTATTGGACATTAATCTTCTTGTCGTTAAAGGAGAGTTTTGTTACAAAAACTATTTAATTGGAAAACCCAAATCCCTCGCTGTTTCATCATCTTTGTCTAATTTCTGTTTTCTTCTCTCCAAACCTACCTTTAACGCAGCCAGCAATTTATCATTGAATGTATTAACATCGTTGGATAAATAGCCCAGATATTCTTTTATTAAGTTCAGATTTCGGTCAAAGTCAGCCTTAATAGGAGCTGCTGCATCTTCCCCAACAGGTACTCTATATACAATTCTAATTTCATCTCCTTCAATTTCTCCCTTTGGCAGAATCGTACTGTGAGAGGAGGGGAAAACTCCCAACATGTCCGGGTAACCATCAAAAGGTAATACCAAAGTATACATCGTACCAGGGATTTTTGCACCACTAGAATACCCTCTACCCCTATGATTTATGGTTATATCCTCTGGGGGTTTTTGAGAAATTTCAGCTTCCCTAAGTGTAGGGGTTTCAAATCTCATGTCATTATGAAATTTTTCTGCAAGCTCATCTATTGAAAAATCTTCAAAGTCTGATTTATCCAATTTATTAATCTTACTTTCCATTGAAGCAAGTTTATTGTTTGCCAATTCGTAAAATCTCCTATCATTAAAAAGTGATGCCATATTACTCTGGTTTAAATTTATTGCTGAATCTTCGTAACTACTTCTTCCATTGTATAGTGAACAAATTGTTTTCCGAGTTCGGTCAGTTCGTATTGCTTTTCATCATCAAAAGCAGAAGTCAAAGTTCCAGATTTTGAGCCTCTGCGACTTTGCTTTTTAAACCTACCCATATAATCCGTTTCTCTGTGTTGCCTAATTATTCCTCCGGTACTTAAATCCCTAATTAATAGCTTGTAGAGGTCGGCTTCCATGGAATCCTCCTGGGGTTGTGTTGGATTTAAGTTATTCCAAATTTGGCCTCTAGTTATTCCAACATTCTTGTATATCTCCTTTATTACCATAAAATGAGTGTCATGGTAAGTCCTTATCCAATCGATGAACAACTGAATTACATCATCTGTTGTTAAGCTTGTTGCACATGCGTTGGTAAGAAGTTTTCTTACGTATTCTTTCTTTTCAAAACTTTCTGCATTATCCCATTCCTTAAATCCCTGACGAACAAGGGATAGATATTCTTCGCTCTCAATTCTACTAGTAATATTTTCTCCAGCAGATTCTAGTTTTTCTAAAATTTGATATATGGTGTATGCTAATTCATCGATTTTTCTCTGATGTTCTTCTAACCATATTTGTTGAAGTTTGTTTACTTTCCCTTGTTCATTTTCACCATGCAGTGCTGCGCCTGCTGCAATAACTCCGCCAACCCAAGGAATACTCCCCAAAGCAGAAGTCAAAAACCGTCCCCATTTAGTTTTCTGTCCCTTATCATCAATTTTAGCAAGCTCGCTTTTAATAATTTCTATTGCCTCTTCCTTGGAAAGTTTATCTTCATCACTTTTGGACATAACATATTTTCATAGTTCAATTCCTACAAAATTAGTTATACAAGAATAAGATAACTAGTTGTTCTTTCAATAGTTATCAACTTTTGCATGAATAAAATTTTGTAAAATGGATTCCAATTGTAGAACATAAAGAACAAAATAATAATATCATTAATGGTAAAATAATTACCAAATGTGTAATTTTTATTTATCTTTGCATGGTGCATGTTATCTCATTTAAAAAACTAAGAGACTATTTCTCAAAGGAAACCAATGCCAAAGTAGCCTTGCAAGATTGGTACAAAAGAACCAAGAAAGCAGAATGGGAGAGTTTTGCGGATTTAAAAAACACTTTTAATTCCGCTGATAATGTTGGAAACAACAGATATGTATTTAACATTAAAGGAAACCATTACAGAATCGTTGCCATCGTGCTGTTCAAAATTAAAAGAGTGTACATACGATGGGTGGGTAACCACAAAGATTATAGTAGATTAAAGAACATCGATAAATTGTAAAAGCTATGAGCACAATTTCTCACAAACAATATGTAGAAGCTAATCTTCGTTTGGAAGAACTTCTAAAGGAGGTTGATAACAACACTCCTGAAGATTCTCTTTTATCTAAAGAACTCATCGAAGTCAGTGATATTATCGAACAATATGAAGAAATCCATTTCCCCATGGGATTACCTACCCTACAGGAAATGATTGAACTTCGTATGTTTGAGATGGGTTTAAAAAGGAAAGATTTAGCAGCTCTGTTAAATACTAGTGCATCCAGAATCAGTGATTATTTGAATGGAAAGCGGGAAATCACCTTAAAAGTAGCCAAAGCTTTGCACCAAAAACTGAATATAGACAGCGATATTATTTTACAATAGGGGCTTTATGGAAAACAAAATAGTACTAAAAGAAAACAAAGGTTTTCACCTATTTTCCACCTCAAACGCCCCTACCCCTTTATTGTTAGGGATTGTAAAATATTGCATCGGAAAATAAAAACAAAGCATGCTCCAAATCTTTCAGAAAAAAAACTTCTTAATCGACCACCTATCCGGATTGGTGGATATCCACAATCATATTTTACCAGGTATTGATGATGGCGCCAAAACCACCGAAGATTCCATTGCCTTGATTGAAGCTCTGGGGGAACTCGGCATCAATCGATTTATATGTACCCCACATATCATGCACCACTATTATGAAAATACCCCTAAGAGCATTGCCAAGTCGAATAGTCAACTTCAAAAAGCGCTAAAAGACCAAAATATTGAAGTACACATTGATATTGCGGCCGAACATATGGTGGATGACAACTACGAGAACCTTTTGGATTCCAATAGCATAATGCCACTGGGGCCTAGCCATATTTTAGTTGAAATGAGCTATCTACAAGCCAGTATCAATTTCGATTATGCCATGGAGCGCACCATTCAAAAGCAACTATTTCCCATTTTGGCCCACCCAGAACGATATGTGTACTTTCATAAAAAGCCAAAGAAATACGCCGCATTCAAGGAAGAGCAGATTGCTTTTCAAATGAATTTGCTCTCCATTGGAGGTTATT
>JBCBCD010000825.1:0-3664 GCA_038530915.1 Bacteroidota bacterium | reverse complement strand
AAAGGAGAAGCTGGAAATGCGATCAGCGGAATGAAGGAAGAAGGGTATGAAATTTTAATTTTGGGAATAGGTTATCCATTTTATGAAGAAGAATTTCCGCACCATGTAAAAGCCTATGATGATATGTTTAAAAAATAAAAAATAAAAGCACACACAATGTATATGAAATCATACCCGCCTATCAGCAGGCTACGATTCATATACTCAACGTTAGGTGTCAGAACGAATCACAATCGAATATTTTCGTATCAAATCGTATCATGAATAGTGTGGGATTTGTACCTTTGAAGTATGAAAGTAAAAGTATACAATTTTGATTTAAGCCTAAATTGGAACTTAATAAGGATAATCAGTCAAATCGATAGATTTGATGCTTCTTGGACTACTATTGAAAAAAGAGAAGGCAAAAGTCTAAAGCAACTAAAAAGATGGATTCAAAGTGTTAAGAAATTTAGATGACAGTGTATTTTATGTGCTAGATGAAATTTCTGAATCATATTCAAATATTAAGGCAAATGAAAGAGATATCAAAGGACTTCATAAGCTTTTGCTCAAAATCAGTAAAAAAGATGAATGGCATAGAGGAGACTATAAACAACATACTAATGCAGTAGAGGCAACATTCCCTGACGGATCTAGGCAAATTATTTTTAAAACTACTGAACCGGGTTACCCAACCGAAGATGCAATGCGAGCTTTGATTAAATGGCATGATAAAGAATCTGAAGTTCATCCATTAATTAAAATTGCTGCTTTCGTTTACGACTTTGTTAGTATTCATCCTTTTCAAGATGGCAATGGTAGACTAAGTAGATTACTTACTACCCTACTCCTAATGAAATCTGGATATTTGTGGATTCAATGTGTGAGTTTCGAACATGAAATAGAAAACAATAAGAAAAATTACTACAGAGTTTTAAGAAGCTGTCAAGCACAAAGGCCTAATGAAGATATTTCAGAATGGACTGAATTCTTCTTAGAATCATTAATTAACGTTCAGAAAAAGTTAGAACGAAAACTAACTCAACATGCAATTGAAACAAAACTTGCTCCAAGAGAGAAAAGTATTTTAGTTTTTATCAATGAAAATCCAGGATGTAAATCTGGAGAAATTGCTAGTAAGTTGAATATTCCAAATCCAACGGTGAAAAGAATTTTAACAGAATTAGTAAAAATGAATTTAATAGAAAAATTTGGAAAAGGAGCAGGAACAAATTATGCAACAAAATGATCCGACACCTAATCGAGTAGACGGTCCTGACTCGTAGAGCCAGGGAGTGCCTACATACTTCCTCATTATTTGACGAGTTAGATTGGCTATAATCCAATTAATGATAGAATTACCATCTCATTCACACTAAAACCTACACCAATGGGAGCCGACTTCTCTTTTCTAAAAATAAAAGCATCTAATCGTCCTACTTTAAAGGAGATGGATGAGCAAATCGAAAAAGTATTGCTTAAGGAAGGATACAAAAGGGTACAAGAAGAGTCAGATTCTAGCTATAGCTATATTTTGATAAAGGATACCAATGGCTTCTACCATTTTAGTGATATTGGTACCTATGAGCAGCAAGCAGCTTTGACTTTATCAGCAATAGGAGAAGGTCTTTTTAGTTTGGATGTATCGGATGAAGCATGGATAAGTATCGGCTTATACATAGATGGAAAATTGGAAGATGCTTACAAAACCTCCACTTTTAGCTACCACAACTCAAAGGATAAAGAAAATTTTGATCAATCTATTTATCAAGTGGATCATGAAATATGGAATAAATTAACTCCCTATCTAGACAAAGCAAAGTTGTTAGAAATCCTACCGCACCCAATAATCTACGAGCGACCTAAGGATAATCGAGATAACTTATTAAGCTATGGTAACTTAATGGAAAATCTTACCACTCATATCGGATGGAATCCTAGCCTCAATAAAGCCGTCTATCAATATGATGTTGAAGGACTACCCGGCTGCGGACTATATCTTGTACCAGATGATTGTAACATTATTTATGGTCATTATGTCAAAGAAGGTGATACCTTTAGAGTATCCAACTACTTTGAGGAAGAAGATGAATGAGATACACACAACTAAAAACCAATAACCAACAACTAACCTATTGCTTCCTCAACGTCCCCTCCGATATCGGCCAATCCATCACCCATCGATACCCTCTCTGAAAACCAGTTATCAACACATGTGAATGGTCATCTTGAATGTGCTCCGCATAAAACCTTAGTCCTGTATTGCTATTTCGAGCACGTTTAAGGTAGTTCTGGAAAATCATATTGTTGGTCTTCATATCGAAGGAAATATCTTCTCCATAGCCGTACAGTCCATCCGACGAACAGATATAGAGCGATTTACCCGTGAAGTCCATGGTCAATGAATCAGGAAGGTTAGAGTTGATGATTTGAAAACTGCCATCGATTGCTATGTATCTTTCAAATAAATCGGGTCTTTTTAGCAAGGTCATGACCGTAAAAACGCCACCATGGGAATGACCGGATAGGGTGCGATCTTCATTTACCCGGTAATTCTTTTCGATATAAGGCATCACTTCTTTTTCCACAAAAGCCCGGAATAAAGAGTCACTACCACCAAAATTAGGAGGTAAGAGATCACGATTCCTATTCTCTTTTGAAGAGTTGGCAATAGCGACCATAATGGAACCAGGTATTCTGGTTGAGATTTCAAAAAACTGATGAGCCGCCCTGCAAATGTTGTACTTGTTCTCTGCATCCAAGACATAAAGACTGCCATAAGTTTTGTTAGAATTGTAATAGCCTGAAGGCAATCCGATGGTCACTGATCTGGTTTCACCAAGAATATCTGACTGAATATAAATGGTGGTATCTAGTGATTGAGAGAAGGTCTGAACAGATAAGAATACACAAAATGGAAGTATAAAATATTGTAGCGTCTTTTTCATAACACCATAGATGCTCAACCTTTGAGAAATGGTGTAAAATCCTGCCTTTTATTACAAAATAACTAGGTAAGAAAAAATATTTAAATGGACTGTAACCTATCTGGCCTTACTATGTCTATCTACTTGTAATTACAAAATGCTCAACCATTAATTAATTCAAGTTGAGTTATATCTCAACAGATAAATGAAAATACCTGTTTGCGCCCTATCCCTAAAGGGGAAACAGGCATTTTCTCCCTTTCACCCTTTAGGGCGGGGCGTAAAAAGGGAGAAAATCATATATCGCAACTTGAATTAATTAAAGTTTTTAAGACCTATTAGAACGTAAAACAAGATTTAAACATGAGAATATTCGTATTTCTTTTTAGCCTGCTGTTTATTGCAAACACGGTGCATGCAGAGTCAATAACATTAGTTGGAGATAGTTTAACTATTAAAGGACGTATTATTTGGAAGGATCATTCAATCACTGGCTATCCATCCAATATTGTGTTTACCTCATTAGATAATCAAGGAGAAAAGTTAGTTCAAAAAGTTGATTCAACAGGGAGGTTTAAGCAAACTTTGGTTTATGGAAAGTACAATATCTCGCCTCAGTTGAACTATCATTGGATAGGAGAAGAACTGATCAGAATCGATGCTGAAAAATCAAAACTCAGTGTAGATATTAATGCTGATTCTGAACAGGATATCATCATTAAGTTGGATACCATTGCATGGCCGGTCAATACACT
>JBCBCD010000824.1:0-3668 GCA_038530915.1 Bacteroidota bacterium | reverse complement strand
TGGCCAGAAGCTATCCAAATAGGTAGTGGTGCACAAGGCATTGCTTTGCTCAATAATGTACCTCTTTGGTATGAAATCTGGAGAAGGTTAAATGGCTTCCCACCAGACTTCTATGAACAAGAGATTGCCAAGTTGCCGAAGATGAAAGAACCAATTAGATCTGTAAAGTAGATAATAACGCAAGCAAACAATGAAAAATAATTCTTTTAGATATTTCATATTCGTTCTTGCTTTCTTTGCCTACGCGGGAAACTCAAGTGCTCAACAAAACTTGTTGACACTTGAAGAAATTCACGCATGGATTTTCGAACAACATCCCTTGGCACAATCTGCAAGATTAGAAATGGATAGGGCAAAAGGGGTGCAGAAAGAAGCTCGTGGTGCATTTGACCCCAAGCTTTTTGCTGATTGGGAACAGAAAGCTTTCGATAGAAAAGATTATTTCTCTGTAGGTGAAGGTGGAGTTAAAATACCAACGAGATTAGGAGGAGTAGAATTTAAGGCTTCCTATAATGAAGCGCGTGGAACCTTCCTCAACCCTATGGAAAACCTACCCATGCAAGGTCAATTGAACTTAGGAATAAAAGTCCCTTTATTGCAAGGACTTAGAATTGACGCAGCAAGAACCAACTTACGAAAAGCTGAAGCAGAACAGCCAAGGGCTGAAGCTATATACAGACAAGAAGTAGCTGATTTGCTTGTCGAGTCGAGTAAGTTGTACTGGGAGTGGTGGATAGCATTTACTCAGGTAAATCAATACAATGCCGCTGTGGAGTTGGCACAAGTTCGACTAGAAGGTATTAAAGAAAGTTTTATAGCAGGTGCTAGTCCGGCAATAGATACATTAGAGACTTTTTTGCAGTATCAAGATAGAATTAACCAACGCAATGTGGCAAGGCTAGATTTTCAAAAAGCAAGTTGGGATTTGGCCAATTTCTTCGGTGATGCGGAAACCCTTGCTAATCGTCTGATACAAGATTATATGCCAGGATCAGCGCTTACAGACAGGCTTCCGCCGGAATTGGAAAATTTATTGGCCCAAACCCAGCAAAGTCACCCTGAATTGATTAACCTACGCCAACAACAAGTGCAAATACAGGCAGATCAAAGATGGGCACAAGAACAAATGCTTCCCAAGTTGAATGTGGAGTATAATGTATTGGGAAATGGAGTCAATCTGGTAGATGCAGAAATAACGGAAGGCGGAGAATCGGGTATTAATCAGCTATTTACTCAGAACTACAAATGGGGACTTAACTTTGAGTTTCCACTCTTTATGCGTAAAGCAAAAGGTAAGTTGGAACAAACTCAAATCAAAGCTTCACAGTTGGAGTTGAAAACATCACAGAAGTCCATCAGCCTTGCCAACAAGGTGCAGAATATTACTACTGAAATGAACATTATCAATCAACAAATAGAGGTTTTAGAAAGTCAGGTAGAAAACCAACAACAGCTACTTGATCTGGAACAACTAAAATTTGACATCGGTAAGAGTTCAGTTTTCCTTCTGAATTCACGTGAGCAAAAGTTGGTCGATACACAGTTGAAATTGACTAAAGAATTAGGTGCTTACCAAAAAGCGTATTGGAAGTTGCAATGGGCTAGCGGTGTGATCGTGCCTTAATTATGAAAGAGCGACAAAGTCGCTCTTTCATAACTTTCAAAAAACATTGAAAACAATTTTCCATTCTAGGGTTTAATATAAGTAATAGTTTACTTTTGGTAAAGCAAACGAATGCCAATGGACAAAACGAACAATTTTACCATCAAAGAATGGATTATCATATGGCTTAAAGCCGTAAGGGCTCCTTTCCTGATTATGAGTTTACTGCCAGTTGTTTTAGGTGGTATCATTGCATATAGCAATCAAAATTTCAATTTACTTTTTTGGGTATTGGTCTTGGTGGGAGTATTGCTGGCTCACTCAGCAGCTGATTTGTTTGATGATTTCTATGATTTTCGCACGGGCAATGACGGAAGTAAAGAACATAAGTTTCACGACAATCCACTCTTTAAAGGGCAGATCTCCATCAAGCAAGTATTGACAGCCGCTATTTTATGTACAGTAATAGCTTCCTTCATTGGTGTCTATTTGTTGGTGGAAGTCGGAATGCCGGTTTTCTACTTAATGTTAGGTGGTGCTTTCATCCTCTTTTTTTATACGGCACCCCCATTTAGATTGAACTATCATGGTTTAGGTGAAATCGTTATTTTCCTTTCCTTTGGTCCAATGATCATACTAGGTACTTATTACGTCATAACGGGTGACTTACATCTCGAACCTTTAATTATTTCTATTGCACCCGGTATCTTTACGATGAATGTCGGATTGATCAGTAATATTTTTGATTACGATGATGATATCAAGCACAATAAGAAATCCATCCCTGTCCGGTTTGGAAGACAAAATGGAGTGAATGTGTTGATAGGAGGCACTATTTTAGCTTATGTAAGTATCATTATTGGAATGATCATAGGATGGTTGCCTTACAGTTGTGGGCTTGCTTTCTTGGGAGTTCCATTTGCATTAGGAGCGATCAAAAATGCTAAGCAATATGATGATCATACCCATTTAATTCCTGCCAGGTTGAATGCCATCAAATTGGCTAGTGTGACGAGTGTGCTGTTGAGTGTAGGATATGTAATCGAGCTACTTTTTTATAATTCATAGATCTCAAGTTCAGGTATCCTTGAAAAGTGCTTAATGTTTTTTGTAGAAATAGGAAGTTGATAAGTTAAAGCTGTAGCACCAATAAAAATATCTCTAAACTCAATCAATTTGTTATTTTTTCTAAGCTGATGATATATTTCACCTGCTCTATATGCAATATCTTTATCAAAAGATAATATCGTCATTCCATTTAATATAATAGAAATATCATCAAGCTTTTTTTCATCTTTAGCTCCCATTAACAATTCATATAAGGTTATAACTGAAATTGACATGGAAGCTGTCGTTGCAAGTTCAAACAGAACTGTTTTCTGCTTATCATGGCTTCTCAAAAAATCAATAATAATACTTGTATCAACTACCACTCTTCTATTCTCCAAGTTTTCATTTGTTTTTGTGCTTCTTCTATATCTTTAATATCATCCTCAGACCATACAGATACTTCTAAAAGGTCATTCTGATATTCTTCTTTATTGCCCAGCTCTTCTTTTCTTTGTTTAAAAAGTAGAAAATCAAGAAAGTCAAATAATTCCTTTCTTGCTAAAGGCTCTAACTGATTTATTTTAATTATCAGATCTTTCATTAAAAACTATTATACTATAAATCATTTTTAGAAGTTATTAAAAACTCCTCATTGAACGCTTGGCAACTCATCAGGAATTCTTAAACAACTTCTAAGTAATAATATACTTTAGTTTAATAAAAGTTCAAAATGGCAGCTTTAATTTAGTAATGGACAAAAAATAAGTATCCGATTTAGAGCTAGTTATTTTTGACTTTTAGTAAGGCATTTTTTGAAGGAATAGCCTAGCTATTGCTGAGAAAAATAACGAAACTAAAAGTTGAAATGACAGATCCAAATCGATAAGTTATTCTTTGACCATTACTTAAGTGGGTTACCAAAATGAACTTAGATAATTGAGCTTAATTTTTGCTCATAACTTATGTTGGCTGTGTAGAGTGTAGTGGCCCTCTACACCCTACACCCTAAACTCTA
>JBCBCD010000823.1:0-3670 GCA_038530915.1 Bacteroidota bacterium | reverse complement strand
GATGTACCCTTGCTCAAAAAGACACCCAATAGAGCAAGAATATTGAATGAATACAAGGATTTGGTATTCAGAATGGGTGGTTTTCCCCACTGGGGAAAGATCAATAATCAGTTGGTTAATTTTAAAGAAACAATTCCGGGCAAATTTCCTAATTTGCACCTTTGGGAAAAAACCATGAGAAAGTTTAATCCTATCGGTACTTTCGATAATGTCTTCTCAGAAAAGTTAGATCTGGGAAATATAACCGGTGGAGGTGGACCGATTGCTTAGATTATGATCCTGTGCTGTTGCGATCTTATGATCCTGTGCTGATTATTCGGTTGAACATTTAAATAGTGAAACTCGAAAACTGGCAATTCTGGTTTTCGGTTTATACAGAACACACAAAACAAAACATGAAAATACATGTAAAAACCATGACCAACCTGGAAGAGGTCTTGGTCAGGGAGATTGAAGAAATTGGCGGTCGTGAAATAGAAAAAGGTCATCGCATTGTTACTTTTGAAGGAAGCATGCGAGCAGTATATCGTGCAAATTACGAATTGAGAACTGCCTTAAGAGTACTCATTCCTTTTCATGATTTTAGGGTAAGAGACGAAAATGATTTGTATAAAAAAATACAGCAAGTAGATTGGTCAGAATACCTGGAAGTAGATCAAACCTTTGCTATTGATGCAACACTTTCTGATACACCAAAGCTTACTCATAGCAAATATGTAGCACTAAAAACAAAAGATGCCATTGTAGATCAGTTTAGGGACAAATTTGGAAAAAGGCCCAGTGTAAACATACAGTCTCCGGATATTAGAATTCATTTACACATCAGACAAGGTCTTGGATCTTTGTCATTAGATAGTTCCGGAGATTCTCTGCACAAAAGAGGTTATAGACTAGATGCTGTGGAAGCACCTATCAGCGAAGTATTAGCCGCTGGTATGATTTTGCTAAGTGGCTGGGATAAAAAAACGCCTTTTTTGGATCCAATGTGTGGATCTGGCACACTTTTAGTCGAAGCAGCCAGAATGGCTATGAAAATACCCCCACAATTTGGTCGTACCACTTTTGGTTTTACGAACTGGCCCAATTTTGAAGAATCTTTATGGAACAATGTAGTTGAAAAAGCCAATAAACATATAACTGCTGAATGTCCATCTATATTAGGCTGTGATGCTTCTTTTCAGGCCATTAGGATAGCAGAACGAAACCTGGAGGCTGCTAACCTACTGGATCAAATTGACTTGAAACGCAAGAAGTTTGAAAAATTAGAACCTCCTTTCGAATCAGGCATGATCGTTACCAATCCGCCTTATGACGAAAGGCTACCCATAAAAGATACAGAAGCATTGTACAAAATGATTGGAGATCGACTCAAGCAACATTTTGCCGGTTATACCGCCTGGATCATTTCTTCATCTATGGAAGGATTCAAAAGTTTTGGTCTTAGACCTTCCAGAAAGATCAAATTATACAATGGCCCACTTGAATGTCGGTTTCAGAAGTATGAACTTTATGCCGGAAGCAAAAAAAAGAAATTTCAAGATGCATAGATTGATTGGTTTCACCCTACTACTTTTCTGCGTAAATATCGCTTTTGGTCAAACGAAAATTAGCGGTAAATCTATAATCGAATTGAAACAGGAATCATTTCAAAAGGACTTTCATTTTTCAACTTTAAGTCCTGCTAATCGACTAATCAATGTAAAAAGCCCTACTCCTCCACCTTTTTTAATGGTCAATTCACCACAAGTCATTAAGATGCCCAATGCTTGGTCTTATGATGAGCTGGGCATGTTCTGTAAGCTCGACATCAAGTTGGAAAAAGCTGTTAAGATGCCTGTAAAATTTCGTTTAGGTGATCTTGATTCAGTTGATCGAAAGGAAGGCAACTGGCAATATCACCATTGGTACGGAATAAAATGAGTTAACTCAAATCAAAAACATTCTTCACTCCTATCGTCCTGGACTTGATAAATCCTTCTGCAAATTCAAAGCCAGCAGGTCGGCCAAAAATACGGCCTTTAGCTTTCAGAAAATCCATGAAATCTTCACCTGAGATGGGAGAAGACAATTCCTTTTCATACTCTTTAGCTTCCGGATTATGAAATTGAGATTTAAAAGCTTTGATCAACTCAAACTTCTGATTAATAAAACCGGATATATCTACTACAAAGTCTGGTTCTAACTGATAATCCTGAATATAGTGGTAGACTGCTTTAGGGCGCCATCTTTCCTGTGGTTTTCCTTCTTCATCCAGCGTTTCAATTTTTACTAAGCCAGAAAAAAAGCAAGCATCAGCTGTCAACTTGGCCGCTCTACCATGATCAGGGTGACGATCATATACGGCATTGGCAAAGACAATCTCTGGTTGGTGGGTGCGAATAACTTCAATGATTTTTTTAATATTCTCAGGGCTATGGGCAAAAAAACCATCCGCCATACGGAGGTTCTTTCTAAACTTAGCTCCCATCAAAGCAGCTGCATCAGCCGCCTCTTGATCTCTTATTTCTGCAGTACCTCTTGTCCCCAATTCTCCTCTGGATAAATCCAATAATCCCACGGTTTTTCCCTGAGCAATATGAGACAATAAAGTTCCACTACAACTCAACTCCACATCATCCGGGTGTATACCAATAGCGAGAATATCAACTTTCATTTTATTTACTTGGATTAACAATATGACTAAAATAGTTTTCTTAGAATTTTGTTTAGAGGTTTAGTATTTAGGATGATACACTTATGCCAATGGCAATATGAGATACATTAAACACCTAAACTTCTAAATATGACATTGGTTATCGAATCTTTTTGATTGGAAGTAAGTAAGTCTGATGGAAAGCATTCATTGGAGTAACTTGTTTAAAAAATTGTCCCTTCCCATTTGAGAAGACCATTTCCATAATTAAGTTATTCGTGATTTTATCTACTCCCTCTGATTCCATCATAATTCGATAAGTTTCTCCACTTTTAATTTCATGGCCAAAAACTTCATTTTTCACCTGCACATCTTTTCTATTGCTCACTTTCACATGATGCAGGTGAGCGCTATTTCCTTCATTCATAATTAAAAAGGTGGCGTCTAAACCAAGAGGCGCAATCTGATAACTTCCCAATTGAAGTTGAGGGGCATTTAATAATTTGCGATCAGATCTTTTTTTCTTGTAGTTATTTCTAACATAAACTAGAAAAAAGAAAATGAACAAACCTATTATTGCGTAATGCTCAATCGATAAAGAATTAAAATAAGAAAGGATTGCTTCCATTTAGTTTTTGTAGATACTTAGAAAGAAAAACCCATTTTGTACCGTGTTGTGGGTTGTGTGTTACGCGTCATATGGAATTTTCCACTCAACACACAACTCAGAACACGAGGCAAATATTCTATTTATTCTAAACTATTAAAAATTTATTGCAGTTTATTATGCTTGACCTCTCCTCCTACCACAGTAAGCAAAATATCTGTAGATAAAATTTCATCATCTTCACAGCTGGTTAAATCATTGGATAAAACTACGATATCAGCCAGTTTTCCTTGTTCCAATGATCCTTTTAAGTCTTCTTCAAAACCTGCAAAAGCATTACCTAGGGTATAAGAATAAATTCCTTCTTCTCTGGTCATTCTTTGTTCGGGGAAAAACTCCAAGCCGGTATCTGCTCTTTTTCGGGTTACTGA
>JBCBCD010000822.1:0-3676 GCA_038530915.1 Bacteroidota bacterium | reverse complement strand
TCTGTTGTTAGTTGCTATAAGACTCAGTATGTTTACATCCAATAATAATCGTTCGTCAACAGATGATTGATCTTTGGCCAACTCAAGTTCTCGTAGAAAATTTTGACGTTCTTTTGTATTTCTTGTGATCCCGCCTACCAGACTTTCTCCCAGTAACCATTGAGGGTCATGTTTAATTGCTTTTCTAAAAGCTATTTCTGATTCGGTCCAACGGCCATTGTCCATGATTTCTTCCCAGCCTTTGAAGAAATAGTATCGAGCAGAGTCGTTTTCTGTACCGTAGTTGAATTCAGTTAAATCTGTTTCTAGTGAAGGTGAGTTGGAATTACATGAAAACAGGAATAAGTTTAATACGGTACCAATTACAAGAAAATAGGTGTTGCACATGTTGATTACATTCATTTAAGTTGCTGAGTAATCCTAGTAATTAATCATTTTGAAGGGCAGTATTAAAAGTATAATTTCTATGTATTTTATAAAAAAAACAGCTCAATGAGCTACTGTAAAATATATCTTATTTTAATTTTCCCATTTGCTCATAACTGTATTCTAATTGGTGTTCAAACTCAAGAATGTTTTCGCATAAAGCTTCTATCTTATCATATTTTGGAGATGCTCTAGCAACCAATTTATATATTTTCTTATTGCATGTAATAGCTTCTGGTCGATTTCCTTCTAGAAAGTAAACATATCCATCGAGTACATTTTTTCTCGATCGAAAATCTTCAACTGTCCAGAAATCAAACTCATAAATAATATTCTCAAGTATCCTCCAATCGGTACTGTCGATTTCTATTTGATAATCTCGACAATCAGTAAACCAATCTTCATTTCTTATACATTTTACAGAAATAGTACCTCCTTTTAATCTTTTTTCAAATTTTACTGATTTCCCATATCCGTGTGAAGAATAAAACTGTAAATGATAGGCTTCATTTTTGAAATCCTTAACTGAGTTTTCATCAAACATTTCAAGTAAAACCATATGATATTCAAATGCTTCATTGATTATTGAAATATCTGTTATTGGTTCTAAGTAATTTTCGTTAAGATACCTGACACAAGTTTCTTTTTCTTGGGTTTTATCTTGACAAGCAATCATCAAAAATAAAGTTAAGATTAATAGTAAGTAAATAAACTTCTTTAGTGTTTCAGGTTTCATCAGTTTTTTAAGCATAAAATCATAGTAATAAGGTAAAGGTAAGTAACTACATTTTATGATCAATTGATTGGTTTTGTTGACGATATTGCCTTCAATGATATGCAAGTATACTCATAACATTGGAACTCACTCATTTTACATAGTTAAGGTTTGTAGTTTTTCAATATTCAAATCTAATGAATTACATCATCATCTTTACTCATGGAAAACGCAAGACCAATCTTATCCCATCAGCCTCAAAAGATATAATCTGATCAAGATTATAAAATGTGTTGTCTAATTCAAGAATGCATTCATCGATACCTCAAACATTTTGACTTTTGAGTCATATTTCATTTACTCTTACTTGCTTTTTTTATTCAAAAGCCTTGTCACCTCGTTTTCCCTTTCAAGCAATTCAATCATCAACCCCAGAGTTTTCCTAAAATTGGATTCATTATCTGTCCATATGACACAAGTGGCAGCTTCAGAATCTCCGTTAACCCTTTCTAGTAATTCAGGAACTTTCTCGCTAATGTATATTTTAATTAACGCTTCCCATTCATTTCCATCTATGTTTTCATATTCATCGAGGGCTTCAAATTCAGCTGAGTATGAAATCTTATCTACCCCTTGATAGTTTACTTTTTCAATTGTGATCAATATTGGATCATAAGATTCATCTTCCCAAACTTCTTCCTCTTGTAAAATGGCATCTAAGTTGACAGGAATTTTCAGTTTTTTGATTGACTTGATTTTCATTTTAATCTAATATTTCATCTCTTATTTCCATAATCGCAAATCCCAATAAATTTAAACCTTTCCAATTGTAAGGATTGTCTATTCCTTCATATCCAGCTTTCATGCCTATCCCCCAGATTTTATCGTATGGACTAGCCTCCACTAAAATTCGATTAGATGTTAATATTAAGAAATCTTTTAAAGTCTTATTTTGATTGAATTTATGTCTATTCCCTCTCTTGACAATATCATACCTATGTGTTTTCCATGTTTCTTCATCAAAGTTTCTAACCCGCCTGCCCAATTTTTTTGCCTCTGCAGCTGATTTACTTTTTAAGATTTTCGATAGAGTAGTTTCATCCTCAAACAATCTTGCCTTTTCAGCCATCATCCAGTGTTCTGCTGTTTTATAAATTATGCCATCCACTTGAAAATCAGATTCCCACCATTGACTAAAACAGCTTTTCCCAATTTGGCCATTTCTATTAGGGTGATGTCCCCAAAAGAATAAAAACTTTAATCTTTCATCAGCTTCAAATTGAGTCTTTACCCATTCCAGATTGTAGTGCATGTTCTACTTGCTTTGATTTTATCGAACGTACTATCTGGATAATCAATTGACAAGAAAGAAAATTAGTTCCGTTTAGACTTTTGAAATATATCCCTTTCAATGATTGCTTTTAATATGTTTGGTCTGAGATTCAGTTTATTCATGATTGTTTTGATGTAAACTGAAGCATTTTTTACCGGATAATCCGATCCAAAAATGAATCGATCAAAACCAATATTTTCCATTAAAACTTCCAATTCCTTCAAATCTTGACTACCTGAAAATTGTCTCAATTTGATGACACCAGATAGTTCAAAATAGATGTTGTGATTTCTTGAAGCATCAGCTGTTTTAAAGTATTCATCAAAAGTTGACAGGAAATCTTTGGTGAATTTAAAAAAGCCACCTCCCCCACCAGCATGGGCAAAAATGATTGTTAAGCTGTCTATTTCTTCTAAAACTTGAGCAATGAATGTATTGGCATAGTTTTGACCATCCTCTATGTTCCAAGCATTGTTGTGAATCAATACCGGAATTTTTTCTTTCGAGGCATAGCTTAGGATAGCTTTTACTTTTTGTAAGTGATCTTCATTATTTAAGTCCACATGATTGCCCTGAAAGTGTAATTTCAATCCATGAAGTTTTAGTTCTTCATGGCATCTTTTGATTTCATTTAGCGCATAACCTTTTAGCGGATTAATCCCATAAAACCCCAGCAACTTCTTAGGCTGCTTTTGGATTAATTTTGCCAGCAAATCATTCTCTAGCTGTAAAAACTCTTTTTCATTCATCCAATTGATAGTATCCAGCTGTTTGTAGGCATATGAAGTGGATATAAGAACCATTTTAAATGAGCTGTTATCCTTTAAGATTTTATCAAGATTAGAGTAATCAGAAGCACTTTCATTGATGATTTGAAAGCCGGAATTTGCCATGTTATATCCCTGTGCTTCTAAATTGTGGATTAATCCTTCACTGAAAATATGGACATGATAGTCCACTATATTTAAAGAATCGATGTTGAGTTGACTTTTTAAATCATCCGCATAGAAAATCAATATCAAAAAGATAAAAACTGATTTCATCTCTTATCATTTTAATCAATCTGCCTTACCACTTCCTCTATTTCATCCAAATAAGTACCAAACCCAAGCGTAAAAGCTCCTCGTAAATGTGCTCCATCAAATTTGACCAGTTTCCTATTTTGCTTTTGTACCACCACTTCCTCACTATCTGATAGAGTC
>JBCBCD010000821.1:0-3682 GCA_038530915.1 Bacteroidota bacterium | reverse complement strand
GTTAATAAGGATGATCCCAGCTTAATGTTCACCAATGCAGGGATGAATCAATTCAAAGATTTGTTTTTAGGCAATCAAAAACCAGAAGTCAGAAGAATAGCCGATACCCAAAAATGCCTGAGAGTATCCGGTAAACATAATGACCTGGAAGAAGTAGGAAGGGATTCTTATCACCACACTATGTTTGAAATGCTTGGAAACTGGTCGATTGGAGACTATTTCAAAGAAGAAGCCATCGCGTGGGCGTGGGAGCTCCTAACAGATGTTTTCAAGCTTCCCAAAGACAGACTTTATATATCGGTCTTCAAAGGAGATGAAAGTGATGGTTTAGAACCCGATGAAGAAGCGGCTGGATATTGGAAACAATGGATAGACGAAGATCGCATCTTGTATTACGACCGCAAAGACAACTTCTGGGAGATGGGTGATACCGGTCCTTGTGGCCCTTGCTCTGAAATTCACATTGATTTAAGGCCGGATGATCTGCGCCAAAAACAAGATGGTAAAGAGTTGGTAAATGCAGATGATCCTTTGGTGGTAGAAATTTGGAACCTGGTTTTTATCCAATTCAATAGAAAGGCAGATGGTAGTCTGGAGGATTTACCAGAAAAACATATTGATACAGGTATGGGCTTTGAGCGCCTCACAATGGCTCTTCAGGGAACTACCTCTAACTATGACACTGATATTTTTACTCCTTTTATAAAAAAAATAGAAGAGCGTTCTGGCAAAAAGTATAACGGCAGTTATGAGCCTGATGCTATGGTTGATATTGCAATGAGGGTGATTACTGATCATGTTAGAGCAGTGAGCTTCACTATTGCAGATGGACAATTGCCTAGCAATACAGGTGCAGGATATGTCATTAGACGTATTCTAAGAAGAGCAGTTAGGTATTATTATACTTTTCTTGAAATCAAAGAGCCATTTTTACATACCTTGGTCCCTCTTTTATCAGATACTTTTGAGCATGTATTTCCTGAGTTGAAAGCACAACAAGATCAGGTAGCAAAAATCATAGAAGGAGAAGAAAACACCTTCCTAAATACACTCGAAAACGGATTGAAGCGTTTTGATACACTTGAAAGCAAAGACAATGTAATAAGTGGCACAGATGTATTCGAACTATATGATACTTATGGTTTTCCACCTGATTTAACACGTTTATTAGCTGAAGAAAAAGGTCTAAGCATTGACGAGGCAGGCTTTGAAAAAGCTTTGGCTGCTCAAAAAGCAAGGTCTAAAGCGGCTGCAGTTAAAGAGGTAGGTGATTGGACCAGCCTGATGGATGAAGAAGTGAAATTTGTAGGCTATGATACATTGGAAGTTACCGATGCCAAAGTGATCAAATACAGAACAGTAAAGGTTAAAAAATCAGATCAGTATCAAATTGTACTGAACAAAACACCTTTTTATGCTGAAAGTGGTGGTCAAAGAGGTGACCGTGGTACACTTACTTTTGGTGAAGAAGTAATTCCTGTAATTGATACACAGAAAGAAAATGACTTGACCATTCACATTGTTAAAAAGTTTCCTTCGGACTTTGGGGTCTCAGTTGCAGCTCAAGTTAATGAAGTAAGAAGACAAGCCACTTCCAATAATCACACTGCGGTCCATCTTATGCATGCGGCCTTGCACGAGGTAATTGGAGAACATGCTTTGCAGAAAGGACAGGATGTGGATAATGAAAGATTACGCTTTGACTTTTCTCATTTCCAAAAAATGGAAGAAGAAGAATTACAAAAGGTAGAAGACATTGTCAATGCTAAGATACGTGAGAACATCCAACTGGATGAACGTCGTTCTGTTCCAATTGAAGAAGCAAAAGAAATGGGTGCTACCATGCTCTTTGGTGAAAAGTACGGTGAGAATGTTCGCGTCATCACTTTTGACGAAAGCTTTTCAAGAGAACTTTGTGGAGGTACACATGTACCAGCTACAGGTGAGATTGGGCTTTTCAAAATTACCGCAGAAAGTGCAGTAGCAGCAGGCATACGTCGTATTGAGGCAGTAACTGCAGGAAAAGCTGAAAGTCATGTCAACCGCCAAATAGAAGAACTTAAAGAAGTGCGTACGCTTTTGAAGAATCCGAAGAGTACGGTAAAAAGCATTCAATCGCTACAGGAAGAGAACAAGAGCTTGAAAAAAGAGCTTGAGAAACTATTGGCGACTCAAGCGGCTTCCATGAAAAAGCAATTGATTGAAGAAGCAGTTGAAAAAGATGGTTTCCATCTTATTGCAGCTACCTTACCTATTAATGATGGTAATGCCATTAAAAACCTAGCTTATCAAATTGAGAAAGAGGTTGAAAATGCTGTGATTGTATTTGGTGCAGCAGTAAAAGAAAAACCTTTATTGACTGTAGTCATTAATAAAACTTTGGTTGAGTCTAAAGGCTTGAATGCCGGATCTATCGTCAGAGAGTTGGCCAAAGAGATCAAAGGTGGAGGTGGTGGACAGGCATTCTTTGCTACAGCTGGCGGAAAAGATATTTCCGGACTAGAAAATGCAATTAATAAAGCAAAGGAGCTCATTGCATAGTACTATTTCAGGTACAGTTAAGCGTGTTTTTTATCTGTGAAAACGAGCAAAAGCACTCATTTATACTTTACTTCTTCAAAACATAGAGTCAAGAATTGTTGTTCTTGACTCTATTCTTTTTAGCTTTTAAAAAGCTAAATAACTGATAACCAACACATTATTTAATTTATCATTTTAAAACATCAAAAAAGGCGTTATTAAAAACAAGGATTTTCTATGATTGACCTACTGTAATAATCTAGATACATTTATATCATATTTAACTAACTCATCTATTAAGGACTATACCAATCATCAACACGTCGAGAAAAACCATTATAAACACTCAAAAACATTGTGATTCATGAAATTACAAAACTACCTCTCTCGTGTTGAAAAAATTGATCAATTGATCAGAACGTATTCTACCGGGCAACCTGCTGATTTAGCTAATAAAGTAGGCATTTCGGAGAGTATGCTGTACAACTATCTACAATTCATGCGTAGATCAGGTGCACCCATAGAATATTCACGCTTGCAAAAAACTTATTTCTACCGTTATCAGGGAAAATTCTCCTTTTCCTTCGAAACGTTTGAGCAAGAATTGAAACAACATTTGGGTATGAGCGAGCAGTAATGCCTCTAGTTTGAAGCTGTTTAAAGACAACAACTTTGAACAGCTTCTTGACCTTGTCCCCTACCCTTTTTATCTTGAGTAAAATCAATATGTTTATGTCTATAATGATTCAAAAAAGGCTTTTTAATGTAGAAGAATACTACAAAATGGGTGAAGTAGGGATTTTGGCAGAAAATGATCGAACTGAATTGATCAATGGAGAAATTATTATTAAGATGAGTCCAATTAATCGTCCACATGCGTACATAATAGATGTACTTATGGAAATCTTAGTTATTGATCTAAGATTTAGAGCACATGTCAGTGTTCAAAGTCCAATATATCTCAGTGAGTATTCTATGCCTCAACCTGATCTCTATATCGCAAAATATCAGAAAGACAAATACAGAAATGGTCATCCAACTGCTGAAGATATTCTATTAATAGTAGAAGTATCAGATAGCACTTTGAAGTTTGATCAAACTGTTAAGCAAAAATTATATGCTAAGGCAGGTATTCCAGAATATTTATGATCCAATATTCTGG
>JBCBCD010000820.1:0-3683 GCA_038530915.1 Bacteroidota bacterium | reverse complement strand
ATATTCAATCTTTAGAGATATATGGCTTGGCATTTAGCATTGTATATGATCCTCAATTGGTAGATCCGAATACCGTTTGGATGAATTCTGAAAACTCATGGCTGTTAGAAAATGATGCAAATGGGGGACTATTTTTATACAGAAACGACCCGGAAAATCATCAGATAAATGTAGCGCTTGTCCGTACTGATCTGACAGATGTGATGGGAAGCGGTTCAATTGGTCAATTGAACTTCCAATTGCTGGAAGGATTTAATGGAGATTTGAGTTTTGAAATTAGAAATGTACGCTTAATCAACCTGGCAGAACAAGTATTTGAGACAGAAGGCAAAACGACTAATGTGACAGTAAGGACGACTTCGAGTAGTGAACAAAGGTACCTACAACAAGCTGTTCACATAAGTCCTAATCCGGTGAGAGATTTTCTCAATGTGCAGTATCCTGCTAGTTTAGAGATAGAAAGAATGGAGGTATGGGATATGGCAGGACGATATATTAATGCCTATAATAACAAGAATCAATACTTAGATGTCAGAGATTTGCAGAGTGGTTTGTATATCCTAAAGTTGTATACGAATGAAGGGAAAGCAGTTAAAAGTTTTTTGAAGGCTAAATAAAAAGCCAGTCCACCTATTTTAATATTTTAACATAAAGCAGTGATTTTTCTTATTGAAATTGCTGCTTTATTTTTCTAAATTAACGCATAATTATTTCTAATAATATTAATGAATTTCACTTCCAATTTTAAGATAAGTCGACTAACTTATTTAACAGAAAACAATAGCTATTCCCTATGAATAAAAAAAATATTTACTCTGTTGTATTTGTCTGCTTTTTGTACACTTTGTCATTTTCTCAGGAAAAAGATGTTGTTGGATTTAATATTCCAATTTTGCAGGCCACTATAGGCGAAACGGTTTGTATGGACATAACGGTAAATGGTTTTGAAAAAATTCAAGAATTTAGTTGGTTACTACGATTTGATTCAACTGCTTTAGAATTGAAAGACATAGTTGATCAACAATTTTTGGGTGAAGGTTTGGAATTTGATATGTCCAATTCAACAGATGGTCAATTAGTTGTTAAGTTTTCTATTGGTAATGATCTGAACAATCATGTTACGCTATCGGATAGTTCAGTAATCTTTAAACTATGTTTTCAGATCAAGGACAAGGCCGGCATCAGCTTTGCTTATGTCTCCTTTGATGACAGTATTTTACAGGCTGAGATTTTGGATGATGAACGAGATATGCGTTTAGGTGATTATCAATCAGGGGGTTTTCAAATTTTGAAATCTCTACCCATTGACTCTAGTGAGCTTAGGATGCAGGGTAAGCCTTTTCTTGAAAGGTCTTGCATTTTTTTTACTATGTGGTTTTTAATAGAAGTAAAAGGAGGAACAGAGCCGTATACTTTCAAATGGTACAATGAAGTTGGGGATAGTATAAAGTTGCCTCATACCTTCAATTGGATTACAGAAAATGAAGATACTATTGCTATCCAGCAAAGGGTTAGAATTTATAGACAAGGACGATATAGACTTGAAGTTACGGATAAAAATGGGAAAACTATTATGGGACATTTTTATTCTGCTGTACGCCAAGACCATTTTCCTACTAAACCTATATTCATTGAACGCCTTTCTTCTTCTTCGGGCTGTTTAGAACCTTCAGGTAGGGTTATTATAAGGTTACAAGATTCTACAGCTACACATCCTACTCGTATTGAGTGGAGTAATGGAGCTACTACTGCAAATGTATTCGGTTTAGTTCCGGGAGAATACACAGTCACTTTGTATGGAGAAAACTATTGTTTTGATACTCATGATATAGAAATTGGTTTAAATCCAAATAAATCTAATGAAGTAAATTATGACATAGTTGGATTTGATTCCTGTGAGGATACTACTGCTGTAATTGAACTTTCTACACCATATGAAAATGTGGAGTATAAATGGTTCAATGGATCTAAAGAATCAAGTATTGAAGTCACAGAACCAGGTATTTACGAAGTGTCAATAACACAAGAACTCACTGGATGTGAGCTGGTTATACCAATAGAGATTGAGAGATTTGTGCCTAGTGAAGCTCTTGATTATGAAATTGCAGCTGAACAATTTGAAAACTGTGCTGATTCGTCAGTTGTAATAGAAGTATTGACAGACAAAGAATTTCAATATAATTGGTCTAATTCGGAAAAGTCAAATAAGATAGAAGTTACAGAACCAGGTACTTATAAAGTAACCATCACTGAGCCTGAACGTGGATGTACAGCGGTTGACACAATCGAGATAGATACTTTTTTAAGTTTTGGATTAGATTATCAAGCTAAGGCTAGAAACTTTTATGGTTGTATAGACAGTACTGCTCAGATTAGTATTATATCAGATTATGATTTAAATTTTAATTGGAGTAATGGAGAGAATACGGATACAATTATTGTAAAGGAAGAAGGTTTATACAGGGTTACTATTACAAATACAGAGACAGCGTGTGAGAAAATAGATTCATTTCGTTTATTTAAACGCACTCTTACCCCCCCTGAATTGATGTTAGAGTGTATTCCTATATCTAATTGTACACCTCAAGTTCGTAGGATCACGGCAAAAATGAGTCAAGTAGGTTCTTTTGAATATGCTTGGAGCACGGGAGAAATAGAGAGACGTGCTAGACTTACTAGTTTTATAAATGTAAAAGAAGATGGCGACTTTACTGTCACCGTGACTGATGAATTAGGGTGTGTAACAGTGGGTGAAATAAAGAATACTGAAGAAATATGTGAACAATCCATTTCAAATTCAATACAACTACAACGATTCTTAACCTGCGCACCCACCGATTCCTTAAATAATACGTATCTAAATTTAGAGGTTCTTTCTTTGGAAAATCCGCCGTATACGTTTGAATGGTCAACAGGACAAATGGATACTAGTTATTATTTAAGTCAAATACTACTTTCAGAACGGATAAAATATGAAGTGACTGTTACAGATGCTTTAGGTAATAAAGGGTATAGTTCTTTTTCAAATATTATAGAAACTGGATGTTCTGCTGTAGAAAGTGAGGCTACTTTTTTTGCAAATAGGGTAAATTATAAGCCTGGAGAACAGTTCGCTTATCCAGTAATGCTAACAAATTATGATAGTGTGGCTTCCGGTAGAGCTAACTTAGTATGGAATCCATGCATCCTAAATTTGGATTCTGTGCTAGATTTGTCACCTCAGAGTATTGGATATAGTGACATATTATATACTTTCTTTCCAGTTGATGGAACTTATGATTTGACTTACTCTAGAAGATCAGGTTATAACCCGCTACCACTCCCGGATACAACGATAGTACAAATAATGTATTTTACGGTTATTGCAGAAGAAGAAGGAGTGAGCCCATTTACAATGACCATTCTTGATCCAGCTCGGGACCTGAATGGAAATCGTTTTTTCCCAAGAATAGAGCATGGTGTTATTACCATAGCTGATGATACAAGTTTAGTAAATGCCGGCGATACGGATGACAATGGATTTGTAGATCAAGCTGACTTATTGAATATAGGAATGTTTTATTCACAGCGTGGACCGGATCGAAGAGAACGGCTTACACAAGTAGCGGAGTTTTGCCCTCCATGGGATGCGCAAACACCAGTATCTCAGATAAACGCCAGAAATATAGATTGTAATGGAGATG
>JBCBCD010000819.1:0-3691 GCA_038530915.1 Bacteroidota bacterium | reverse complement strand
GTATCCATTGCTTTTTCAATGTTCATGATTGTCTTTGAGATTGTTTTGGGTATTATGCTCATTATTGGAGCATTTAGAAAAATAACCGCTTGGTCATTTTTTCTATTGGTTTTCTTTTTTACGTTTTTGACCGGATTTACCTATCTAACCGGATATGTTCCGGAAGGAGTCAATTTCTTCCAGTTTGCCAACTGGGGTCCTTATGTTGAAACCAATATGAAAGTAACAGATTGTGGTTGTTTTGGAGATTTTATCAAATTGCAACCCAAAACATCTTTCTTTAAGGATGTCTTTTTGTTGTTCCCGGCAGTTGTATTTTTGCTGGCAACAAAATCCATGCATCAACTTTTCAAAACAGGTACCAACTTACTCATCATGGCAGTTGCTACTGTTGCTTTGATAGTTTATGGTATGAGCAATTACAAGTGGAACTTGCCGCACACAGATTTTCGTCCGTTTAAAGAAGGAGTAAATGTGACACAGCAAAAAGAGATGGAAGATGAAGCAGTTAGCAGCATTACTGTAACAGCATATAAATTAAAAAACAGGGAATCTGGTAAAGTAATTGAGATTCCATTCAATCAATATCTGAAAGAATACAAAAACTACCCGAAAGAAGAATGGGAAAGTGAGCAGGTAAAAACAGAGCCAGAAATTCCAATTACAAAGATCAGCGAATTTGAAGTAACTGATATAACTGGTTCTAATGTTACAGATGACATTCTTTATGAACCTGGCTACAGCATGATAGTAATCGCTAATAAATTATATGGCGAATCAGAAAATGAAGTAATGATGGTACAGGATACTATTATGGCCTATGATACCATTAGACCTGAGGATGGCTCACCTTATTTAACGCCAAGAATTGATGACATCGTTTCGGTAGAAAAAACAGTTACTACCTATGATTGGGAAGATTATTATGTAGACAGATGGAAAGAAAAGGTAGTTCCTATCATGGCTGATGCACAAACAGCAGGATCTAAAGTATTTGGAATTACGGCACCAGCTTCTGAGGAAGAAGTCCGTGATTTCCGTAATGCAATTGGAGCAGAGTTTCCGATTTTTACTGCAGATGATATTTTGCTTAAAACCATAATACGTTCTAACCCCGGGGTTTTATTGATGCACAACGGAACGATTTTAAAGAAATGGCACATCAGTAAATTGCCCGATTCTTTTGAATCGATAAAAGAGAATTATTACAATCAATAGAGAAATAAATAAAAAGCTCTGCTGTGCAGAGCTTTTTATTTATATGTTGCACTTAAAAATGATCCAATAAATTGGGAGGTTCTATAAATTTATCTTTCTTTGCAGTGATCCCAATAACAGTGTTTCTTGAAATATGCTCAGTAGACGAAACGTTCGTATAAAAGTCATGCAAATGCTATACTCTATGAGTAGAGATAGCAAGCTTACATTAAACTCTGCCTTAAGAGAATACCGCAAAAAAGTTGACCAATCTTTTGAATTATACCTTTTTTCCTTTTTCCTTTTTTTAGAAGTTGCCACTTATTCTAAAGAAGATGAAAAAAGAAGAAAAGCTAAGCTTTTACCTACCGAAGAAGACAAAAAATTCACAGCTAAATTGTACCGCAATGCTCTTGTACAATCGCTTGTGCAATTATCTAACTTCCAAAGTTTGGTAGAAAAATACCAATTTCAGCAAATCATAGATGAAGACCTGATACGACAAGTATATACAGAATTTGCTAAAACGGAAGATTATATCAATTATAGCAATACAGAAGAGTTAAAGGAGAATGATCACCGACAGATCCTGCTAAAACTCTTTAAGTCTTGTATGAACAATGAGAACTTCCTGGAAAAAATTGAAGATATTTTTCCGCAATGGATAGACGATAAATCCTTAATTATAGGTGCTGTCAAAAAGTCCATCAAAGCAATGCCTGCCAGTGAAGACTTCCTTACACCTTACAAGCCCAACCCAGAAGCTACTGTAGATTTTGGTGAAACCTTGTTGGAAAAGGTAAATACAGATAATCAAATATTGCTTGACATCATTGAACCCAACTTAAAAAACTGGGATTCTGAGCGAGTAGCTATCATTGACATGATATTGCTAAAAATGGCTTTGGTAGAGTTCTTATCCTTTCCTTCCATTCCGACAAAGGTAACTTTGAATGAATTTGTAGAAATTTCTAAGCTTTACAGTACCGATAAGAGTAAAGATTTTATCAATGGTATTTTGGATCGTTTGCTAAAAAAATTGACCAAAGAAGGTAAAATTACAAAAAAAGGTAGGGGTTTGATGGATTAAGTGTTAAATTTAGATGTAAACTCTCATACAATTCTACAAACGTCTACTTATGAAAAACTTACTCCTTTTAGCGTCTTTTCTTTTTGTTTTACATTTACAGACCTATAGTCAAACTCAGTTTGCTAAAGATGCACTGACACTAAGAGCCACTACCATTAATTATCAGTTTCCTGAATTTACCAGTAGCCTGGACAGAGAAGACTTCTCTGCTGCTTTAGAAATAGAGTATGCTCGACGACTCGGTAAAAACTTTGCACTTGCCTTTCCTCTTAAGATTGGTAAAATGAAAATTCCTACAGATGAGATGGGAGGCAGTATGGATGTTGGCTTTTCCAGCTTAGATGCCTTATTACAACTCAAGTTTTTTGACAAATCACAATTTATCAACCCATATATATTTGCTGGTGTAGGTGGTGTATGGGAAGATTTTGTTGAATTTGGCGGGCAAGCACCAGTTGGCTTAGGTATTGATTTTAGGCTTTCTGAAAACTTTTACTTAAGTACTAAAGGAGAATATCGTTTTGGATTTGATGATTTAAGAAATAACGTTCAAGCAGGAGTCGGTCTCAAGTTCTTATTCGGTGGAAGCGAACCACAAGCTCCCCCGGCACCAGCTGATTCTGATGGAGATGGGATAGCTGATAATATAGATCAATGTCCCAATGAAGCAGGGCCAGCCTCTACAGGAGGATGTCCCGACAGAGATGGAGACAATGTAGCTGATAAAGTGGATAGTTGTCCGGATGTAGCTGGGTTGGCAGCATTAAGAGGTTGCCCGGATACAGATAGCGATGGAATCATTGATCAGGAAGATGAATGTCCGAATGAAAAAGGTCCAAAAAGTAATAATGGTTGTCCTTACAAAGATAGTGATAATGATGGCGTATTGGACGACGATGATGAATGTCCGAATGAGGCAGGGCCAGCTTCTTTAGGTGGTTGTCCGGATTCTGATAATGATGGAGTAGCCAACAAAAACGATGAATGCCCAAATACAAGAGGAGCTATTGCTACTAAAGGATGTCCGGATACAGATAGAGATGGGATAGCTGATAAAGATGATAAATGCCCGGAAAGACCAGGTCCTATAACCAATCAGGGGTGTCCTGAAATTGCAGAAGAGGACAAAAAAGCACTTGAGTTTGCAACAAGAGCAGTTCAGTTTCAAACTGGAAGTAGCCGATTAATTGATAATTCTTTTTACATATTGGATCAGGTGGTGGATATACTTCGTAGATATCCCGATTACAATCTTAATATTAATGGATATACAGATAGTGTAGGATCTTCAATTACAAATCAAAGGTTGTCTGAATCTCGTGCTAAAACTTGTTATGATTACATTATCTCTAAAGGTGTAGATCCAGGTAGAATGAAATATGCTGGTTATGGAGAAGCTGATCC
>JBCBCD010000818.1:0-3693 GCA_038530915.1 Bacteroidota bacterium | reverse complement strand
AGCAGCTCAAAAAGATGACATCATAAAGTAATAGTTATTTTTGTCCAAGCACTTACTTAGTAATATAACGACTACTAAGGTATCTATGTTTTCAGCGCAAAAATAAGAAAAAAGCAAAAGAAGAACTTATAGCGAATACTCTTGCTGAGGTTTTACCATTTCTATAAGCTCATTCAGCATCATAGCAGTTGCTCCCCAAACTATTTTTCCTTGAATATTAAAGAAAGGAACATCTTGTAATTGCATCCCATTACCCAGGTTGATCTGTGTTTTCTGAAGCGTAGCAGGATTGAGGAAATCAGAAAGAGGTACTTCTAAAATACTCGCTACTTCATCTTCTTGTGGGATAAAAGTTGGTGTAGCATTGGTAAAACCAACATATGGTTCTACATTATAATTGCTCACGGGAATGTACAGTGGTGTGAGTCCACCAATTAGTTGTATAGAAGAAGCATCTATGCCTACTTCTTCTTCCGCTTCTCTGACGGCTGTACGAGCCAGCGTATTATCCTGTTCTTCATATCGGCCACCAGGGAAAGCTATTTGTCCTTTATGCCTGTCTTTAGGATTTCTGGAAGTCCTTTCAATCAAGACAATATGCCAATTTGCTTTTCTTGGATAAAACAACATCAATACACCAGCTTGGCTGGCATGATCAGGAGCTTTTACATACGAAGCTCTCGCTTGATAAGCTGCCATTTTGAGCTGAGATTGCCTGCCCGGAAGAGGCTGCTCAATTCTATCATGTAAATGTGTAATTAAATCTTTCATCACTTCGTAATCAACATAGTTATACAACTGAAGGTTGAATGAATTGTACAAAAAAACCTTCGACAAACTAGTTGTCAAAGGTTTTTTTTGTCAAACTACGAGTCAGTAGACTATTTAGGTCCGTTAGACTGCTGTAAATATTTTTCAAGTGCCATTGTCATAGAAGGAGTCTCAGGAGTAGGGGCTTTTATGTTGATAGTAAGCCCATGATCTTCGACTGCCTTACAAGTACTATTCCCAAATACAGCAAGACGAGTTTCGTCTTGAGTGAAATCAGGAAAGTTTTCATACAATGATGCAATGCCCAAAGGACTAAAGAAAACCAGTACGTCATACTTTACGTCACTTAAATCAGAAAGGTCACTGCTGACTGTTTTATACATCATCGCGCCTTGCCAGTTTAAGGAACTAGCGTCTAGGAAACTAACTACTTGTTTAGCTCCAAGGTTAGAAAAAGGAAGTAAGAACTTCTCGTCTTTATTCTTCTTGAAAGCCGCAGCAAGGTCATTGATTTTCCTTTTCCCGACAAATACCTTGCGTTTTCTATAGACAATAAATTTCTGTAAGTAATTAGCTATAGCTTCAGATAGACAAAAATATTTGGTGTCTTGAGCCATTTTGATACGCATTTCCTCACATATTCTAAAGAAATGATCTACAGAGTTTTTGCTAGTAAAAATAATAGCAGTGAATTCATCCGGCTTAATTCTTTGCTTTCTGAACTCTTTAACATCGACGGGTTCGACATGAATAAACTGTCGCCAGTCGATCTTTAAGCCATATTTACTTTCTAACTCGTAGTAAGGAGAGCGCTCAGGCTTTGGCTGTGAAACTAAAATGCTTTTTACAGTTTTGTAGGTCTCGTTATGTTCTTTCACTTTACCAGTAGCTGCCATTCAATATTAATTTGTTTGCTTTGGTGCAAAATTAAACGAATCAAATTCCGCTTAAGATTAGCTTTAGTAAAATAACTGCTGGAGCAATTTCAATGGTGCAAATATACAACAAAAAGTGAAATTTGTGAAAAACCAATTGTTTTGATGCTAAGGGGATGCTTCTGGAGTACCTGAAAAGATAAATGAGTAGTATGGCAATGAAGGTAGCGTAGATAAGTGTTTCAGCAAAATTTTCCGGACCAAAAGCTAGCAAAAGATTGATTGGTGCCAGCAAAATTCCAATAATAATTCCAAAAATTATGATGATAAAATGATATTTACTCATCTCTTTTTCAATAGGAAACACATTACCAACGATTGATAAAAGCAAATGCTTACCAACAAAAACAGCAAATACACCGCCAATACAATACATTAATTCTAAGAACTGATTTTGGGCGACGTCAATTTGATAATGCTCTAAACAAAGAAAAATAAAAATTCCAAATAAAATAATGTACATCGCATACAATAGCAAGTATGCTAGTATACCTCTCCCTTGCTGTTCTCGATATAGTTGATTAAAGAGGTTGCTATTTAAAAATGCACGAATGGATTTTGAAATAACAGATCTAAGAATGGTTAAAAGTATAGACAAACAAAAAAGTATAAATACAACCAATCCAAATCGAAAGCGGTAAGACTTGTCTTGTATTTCTTCTTCTGTAAGTGGAACCGTCCTAACTGGTTGATTCGTTTTTCTTTTCTGTGTTATGAGGCTTTCATCAGCAATGATATCAAATGGATTAATATCAGAAGGCGTCTCTTGAACGGTATCTATTGCTTCAATAACAGGTTCTGGGAGACGAGGGAGTAAATCAAAAGGACTACCGTTTTGAGTATTGGCCTCAACAACAAAAGAAAAACCAAAAAATAATAAAGTGATGAAGATCCTTTTAATGTGCATTCAGTCTACCAGTTTATACTAAGGGCTAATTTAAGATTATTTCTGTTATCTGAGCAAGTTGGTGAAAAGTTTAGAGGTTTAGCATTTAGGTATAGCTCACTTCGCCGAAGGCTGAAGTGCGTAAGATTAAACCTCTAAACCCTAAACCTCTAAACTGTAAATTCTTGTTAATAGCTTGTTAAGTGCTTTGAGCCTCTACAATAATGCACTTATATTAAGCTACCTAAGCGTAAAATTTTGTTCCTGTGAATAATAGAATTATTTTTTGGGTTGTCCTGGCTGGAGCTTTATCTATTATAGGAACTCTTGGAATACAAACTTACTGGGTATTCAGTACCTGGAATATCAATGACAAGGACTTTAACCAGCGCGTAAATTTATCACTCAATAATGTGGCAGAAGAGATCTCTGACTTGAAAGGAGTCACCCTTCCCATGCACGATATTGTTAAAAAACAGACCAGTAATTATTTTATCGTCAACCTGGAAACGGAGATTAGCAATACCATTTTGGAGTCTTACCTTAGGAAAGAATTTGAAGACAATGCCCTTAATATAGATTTTGAATATGCGATATTTGATTGTGATACCGATCAAATGTTGTATGGCAACTTTTGTAAGTATTCTACTGATGATCAAAAAAATCCACCCTTAGGGGATTTGCCTCCTTATGAGGGTGGCTCGAGTTATTATTTCGCTGTAAAATTTCCGAGCCTCCCAGGTTATTTATTGGGAAAAATGCAGTTGTCTATTTTCTTTTCAGGCATCCTCTTATTTACCATTTTATTTTTTGCATACGCCATGTTTGTTATTCTTAGGCAAAAAAGACTGTCTGAGTTACAAAAGGACTTTATCAATAATATGACACATGAGTTTAAAACACCTCTTTCTACAATTAAAATTGCAGCAGATGTGTTTTTATCCGATTCTAATATTCAACAGAATAGTCGGCTACACAAATATGCAAATATTGTAAAAGATCAAAATGAACGCTTGAATAAACAAGTTGAAAAGGTATTGCAATTGGCAAAAGTGGAAAGAGGGATAGAGTTAAAATATGAGGTGCTTAACTTAGTGAAAT
>JBCBCD010000817.1:0-3695 GCA_038530915.1 Bacteroidota bacterium | reverse complement strand
TAGAAGGTGAGAGGGTTAAGTCTAATGATTTTAACCCTCTCACCTTCTAACCCTCTAAACTCATTTAAGCAGTTTCCACGAATTGCATTTTTAAATCTTTCACTCTGGTTTTGGCAACCGGAAGGGGAGTATCATCATACATGACCACTATATGATTGGGAGTAGATAAGAATTCTTTTACACTTGCCATATTGACCAGGTATTTTCGGTGGATGCGGAAAAAGTGGGGAGGGAGTTTAGATTCCAGTTTTTTAAGTGTAGTCCGCATGGTGTAGGGCCTGTTTTCTTTGGAAAAAATCTTGACGCAGTAATCATCAGCTTCAATGTAGTGGATATTATCTACAGCTATGACTTTGTGTTTGTTGCCAATTTTGATTTTCAAAATAGAAGCTGACTCACTCATCTGAGCTTTCAATTTCTCATAGTTCTTCTGATCTTCTTGTTTTAAATCATATAACTCTTTTATTTCTATGGTTAATTTTTCATTGATTTTATCCAGGTGTAAAATGAAAGTGATGGCAATATAACCTAAGGTGAAAATGGGAGCTTTCTGAAAAGTAAAGAAGGGAATGAATTCAGAAAATAGATTGTACACAGACAGATTCTCATCATATAAAAACCATTGAATCAAAGAGATAACCAGCACATTTAAACCCACCAAAGCCAGAATGAACAATGAATAAGTAAGGACTAAACGACTAACAGGTAGCTGATCCAATCGCTTCATTTGTTGAAATTGTACAATGGCTAATGCAAAGACCATCCAAATGATCCAGCGATACGATTGACTACTCAATAAATCCCAAAAACTAATATTTTCTGCCAAGTTAAAATGAGTGATGTAATATTGCTGCTGTAGGGCTTCAAAGAAAATGCAAACCAGTAATATGGCGATCAATATAAAAATCGTTTGTTTCTTGTTGGCCAATAGATAATTTGACATGCTTGGATTTTTAATTTGGTCTAAGGTCGAAAGGTTAGAGCTGCCTTAGATACTAGACCTTCGACCTTAGAGTCAAAATGTGCGTTCACGTTTTGAACAACATTTTCGCATTCAAGATAATTTTTTCTATCAATACTGTCAGGAATTTAACTTCCCTACGTGTATCTATACAAATGCGCATTCAATAATCAATTATCAAAATGTAAAAGCCGATGAATGGACCATAAACAATTTCGAGGATTCATATTGGAGATGACAGATCCGCTTTATCGTTTTGCACTATGGAGAATAGGAAACCGGGAAGATGCCAAAGATGCCGTTCAGGATACCTTTGCTCGGCTTTGGCAAAAGCGCAGGAAGTTGAGTCAGTATGAAAAGCCTGAAGCACTCGCTTTCAAAGTGTTGAGAAACTTATGCATAGACAGACAACGGAAACAAACCATCAATACGGTAGCCTGGCCGGATTATGAGCCTCATATACCCGATAGGATTACTCCACAAAAAAGGATGGAGCTACAAGAAGAAGTACAAAATGTGATGTTGAACATCAAAAGATTGCCTGAACCACAACAGAGTATATATTATCTCAGACACATAGATGGAATGGAAGTAGTAGAAATTGCAGATTTATTAGACCTCAAAGTCAATACCATACATGCCCATCTTTCGAGGACCAGGAAAAAATTGAGATCCCTTAAAAGCAAATATTATGGAAGCGAATGAAATAAAAGCTTTACTGGAAAAGTACTTCAACGGAATGACCAACATTCGGGAAGAAGCATTGCTGAGAACCTTTTTTCAACAGGATAATGACTTAGGGGAGTTGGAAGTCTACAGAGCTGAATTTTTAGTACAAAACAGCTTACAAGCTCAGGAAGTAGAGGTTGATTTTAAATCAGAATTGTTGGAGCAATATTCAGCACATTCAACTGTCAAGCTTGCATGGCTTCCCAATCGACAAACATTACAGATAGCTGCTAGTATTCTTTTATTAGTAACTGCTTTCCTGCTAGGAAGATGGTCTGACCAAAAACCAACAAGAACCTCTGAAGAAATAGCTGGCTTGCAATCAGAAATCAACGCCTTGAGGTTGATGACGGCTGAAGTTTTACTCCGACAACCGGCAGCGAGTGAAAGATTAGAGGGTATAGAAATGTTAACACAATTGAGTCAGAACAATCCGGAAAATTATTATGACTTACTCTTTAGGTCACTAAATGAAGATCAAAATCCCAATGTTCGTCTTGCTTCACTAAATGCCTTGCATAACATTGAGCGCACGCCCAGGCTGGAGGAATTGCTTTTTCAATCTTTGTTGAGTCAGGATTCACCCATTTTACAGCTTGAATTGCTCATGATGTTGCAAAGATTAGAGATAAAACTGGATCAGCAATATTTGGAAAGACTCGAACAAAAAGAAGATTTAGATCAAGACATTAAAAAAGTTATAGAAGAAAATTTTAAAATTTAAAATCATGCGACTGTTATTAAATATTATTACCCTATTTTTTTTCCTAAACAGTTTAAACGCTCAGAATGCGGATTATGAAATACCATTAAGCAAGCCGAGTGCACCTGGGCTAGTAAAAATAGATGTTTACAATGCAGGAATTAGAGTAAAAGCACATGATTACAATACCGTCAACTTAAGGATAATTGATAAACGAGGAGTATTAACTAATAAAAAGGGAAGTCCTGAATTTCACAATCAAATATTGGAAGAAGATAATAAAATACTGATTGTGAACAGAGAAAGAAGCAGAATGAAGGGCTTATTCATAGAATTAGAATTGCCAAGAAATTTTTCAGTCAATCTGGAGACTTACTTTGGGCCGATGATAGAGGTAGAAGGCCTCCAAGGAGAAGTAGAAGTTAAAGGTTATTGGACGGATGTTACACTTCAGCAATTGACAGGAAATGTTATTGCCAGCACTAATATTGGGAAAATGAAACTTGAGCTTGATGTAGTAAATCCATCCAACACCTACTTTCTTTCCTGCTACAAAAAGGATTTAGAGATATTCCTTCCAGCACAAGCTAGTGCCTATTTCGTAATGGATAACAATTTTGGTCGCTTTGACAGTGATTTTAAATTACAACTAGATACCAAAGAACTTGCCAAAGGAAATTATATCAGAAGAGTGCTTAATGGTGGTGGAGCAGAAATGAAGTTGATCAATTACTTTGGGAAGATCCTTATTCGGAAAAAGGATTGATAAGACTTTAATATAGATCTCCTTACAACAGTGTATAGTTTATCCATTTTTAATATTGAAAGATACTTTGATTGAAAGCCTTCAATCCTTGAAATTTTATGCCTTTGCTTTCAAAATATACCCATTTTCAATGAAGTTGTTTAAAGTTTGCTGCTGTCAGCGAGTGCGAAGGCTTATGGATCCTGACAAAGCTCATTTTGAGTTTTGTAGCCATAGTTCCAAGACGAAAAATAACTGAAGCTCAAAAGTCATAATGCTTTACACGCAGGTAAGTGAGGAAACTTTAAACAACTTCAATAACCTAAAAGAAGTAATCATGAAATTGATCATTAATTTATTTGCCTATTTTTTTATTGTACAGTTTGTTTCTGCTCAATCTGTTTTAGACAGTGCTTACATTGCAGGAAAGACTAAATATTTTAAAGTAGAAAATGGAAAAATAACAGGTGAAGGAATTGTATTTTTAAAAAAAATAGCACGTGAGAACCAATTTGTGGCCTATGGTGAAAGGCACAACTCTGCTCGTACCAGCGAAT
>JBCBCD010000816.1:0-3728 GCA_038530915.1 Bacteroidota bacterium | reverse complement strand
TCAAATGCATAATACTCAAATAGCAAACTAGACTCATCCCAATCATGGTAATGACTTTTGGCAGACCTATCGTTTTTCCAAATACATCTACTCTAAAACCAGAATTAATCAAAACTACCACACCCAATATGGAAATGAATGCCACCAAAGCGATCAGGAGATACAGTTTGACCTGATACTTACGCTGCATTCGCTGAGCTAAGCGCTCCATGGTCGAGTCAGCAAAGTCAGGAGAGGTAGTCAAGCCACTTTCCTTAACCAACCTTTTAATGGGATCTTCTTTCATAAGTCTTCGATTTCTTTTCCTAATTGTTTTTTAAGTATTTCTGCCAGATTCTTACGAGCTCGGTGTAGGGTGACTTTTACTTTAGATTTGCTAAAACCGGTTATTTCTACTACTTCATCAATGTTTAACTCCGATAAGTAAAACAACCTCAAAACAAGAGCTTCACTCGCTTTCATTTGCTTCAAGGCATTTTGTATGACTTGCTTCAAATCCTGATTATCCACTCTGTTAGCAGCTTCTTCTCTTTTTGAGCCCTTCTCAAAAGTAGTCAATCGAGTGAATCTTTTTTTTCTCAATTCATTGTAAGATCGATTGACTACTATCCTGTATAACCAAGTGTAAAAAGAGGATTGATATTTAAAAGTCTGTATCCTATCGTACACCTTTACAAATACTTCCTGAAGAATATCTTCAGCCAATCCTTCATCCTTTACAATGGAACAGGCCAGAGAAAATGCATCATCTTTATACTTTTCAATGAGTTCTTTGAATGCGGCATTTTCCCCAGCCTTCACCCTTTCAATAATCCATTTGTCTTGCTCAGCACTATTCAAAAGGCTCTTTCTTTTGATTTGAAGCTAAAATCAAGCCCATAGCTCCAGAGATCAATACAATGCCCCAAGACAATAGATCCATGGTATCTCCCTGAATAGGTAATAATGAAAGCCCCGCAGAGATCAACAATCCCACACCTATTCCTACTGTCACGTAGGCAATGTCTAATTTTGTGAGCCGTGTTTGAGGGTTCTTATTGAGCATCCCTTTTTCAGCCAACATTTTTTTAATTAAATAGGTATAGCGTGCGATAAAATAAACGATGAGTACAAATCCGCCTACTATGATCAAGCCTCCTAACGATTCTACCAAACCTTCCATGCTTTCTTATTTAAAATTGTGTTCCTAATACGTTCTCTAATCCCTGCACAAAAGGCAGTAGTTTATCCGAATTGGTAAAAAGAACCAGTCCATAACCTTGCTCCATAATGAACATACTATATGCCTGAAAATCATGATTGTTACCTGTATGTAGATGCATCAATCCATTCTCTGTTGGCTTTTGAGCAAAACCCAATCCCCATGCATTTTGACCGGTTTCTTGGTACAACTCACTGTCTTCTTTAAATTTATTCTGCGGAGAAAGCATCTGATCAAAGCTGTCTGCACTCAATCCTTCTCTTTTTAACATAGCTTGTATGAAAAGAGCATATTCAGAAGCTTCAGAGTGAATACTGGTAAAAGAATTGAACGTCTTACCACTCCAACCACCTGTATTATTATCAGTAGGTTTGCCATCTTTATGGCCATATACCTTGTGTTTAGCAAGGTGATCATTCCAAAGAAAGGAGGTATTTTTCATGCCCAATGGTTGAGTGACCTCTCTTTCAAAAATAGCATTAAACTTATCTTTCCAACCTACTCCATTTAAATTTCCGATAATAGCTGTCAAATACTGATAGGCTTCACCAGAATACATAAAACCTTTACCTGGTTCAAAGGGCAAAGAAATCTTTTGACCCTTGCTGAAATTTGGAAAACCACTGCTGTGGGACAACACCATTCTTGGGGTAATCTTTTTATAATCTTCATAAGAAGCACTATCTATTGCAGGGTGAGGATAATAATCATGGAGTGGCTTATCCAAGTCTAAAATCCCCTGATCGACCATTTTCATAGCGAAGTAAGCAAATATAGGTTTAGACAAAGAAGCCCCTTCAAAAATACTTTCTTTATTTACTAGATCCTTAGTTTCTATGTTTTGGACTCCAAATACTTCATGGTACACAATTTCTTTATCGTTAATAATGGCCATGGATAAACCAGGCATGTCAATGGAGTCCATCAAATATTGAATTCTTTGGTTCAAGTCTGCTGTATTCACCTTTGAACCATCTACTGCCTTTACGGTATTCTGAGCGCTTAAAGTATTGATAAATAATAGAAACAATACTACTTTATAAATCCTTTTCATGTTGTAATCCAATTTGAGAAGTTGATTAATAGCTTCTGAGTGAAATAATCTTATTTGTGAATTCACGCCCCTTGGACACACCAAAAGAAAAAGAGGTTACAAAAAATGGAGAAAAAAATTTTACTTAGTAATGGACAAAAAATAGCGGCTTTTTCAGCCGGTTTTCATGGGGGAATTGTCTATCTTTTCAAAAGAGATCATAGAAATACGATAGACTTTTATTCCTATAACTTAACTCTATCAACAAAACTGAATCAAAATGAAACCAACCACAACACTAGGTCACAGTTCACTCAATATCAACCGAATTGGCCTTGGCTGTATGGGCATGTCTGAGTTTTATGGCTCCTTCAAGGAAGAAGAATCCATCAAAACATTACACAAAGCCATCGACATAGGTGTCAACTTTTTTGATACCGCTGATATGTATGGCAGTGGAATGAATGAACAACTTTTAGGAAAAGCATTTAAGGGCCGTTGGAATAAGGTCGTTTTGGCCACAAAGTTTGGAATCATGCGAGGATCAAATGGTGAGTTTTTGGGCCTTAATGGCAAGCCGGATTACATCAAACAAGCTTGTGAAAAAAGTCTTCAAAACCTGAGTATGGAGGTCATTGATCTATACTATATGCATAGACAAGATCCTGAGGTGGAGATAGAAGAAATTGTAGGAGCTATGGCAGAATTAGTAAAGGAAGGCAAAATAAAAAGTATTGGTCTTTCTGAAGTCGACCCTGCCACACTTCGTCGTGCACACGCTGTACATCCTATTGCTGCTCTACAAACTGAATATTCTATGTGGAGTCGTGAAGCTGAAGGTGAAATTTTTGAAGCTTGCAAAGAATTAGGCATCACCTTTGTAGCTTATAGTCCATTAGGAAGAGGATTTTTAACCGGAGCTATAAAAAGTCGTGCAGACCTGGAAGCTAACGATTGGCGGTTGACCAATCCACGTTTTACTGAAGAAGCCATACAGGAAAACTTAAAGTTTGTGGATTTAGTAGATCAGATAGCTCAGTCTAAAGGAGCAACCAAAGCTCAAATTGCACTGGCCTGGATTTTGAGTCAAAACGATGAAATCACTACTATTCCAGGTACCAGAAAAATACATCGATTAGAAGAAAATCTTGGAGCTTTAAAAGTAGAGTTAACAGATGAAGATTTGGCACTAATTCGAGAAAACATGCCTGTGGATACTGCAGGAGCGAGGTATTAGTGTGTTTGGTCTTTAGTCTTTTGTTAAGGAAATATTGACTAAAGGCCTAACAATAAGCATCTTTAATTAGAGTCTTATTGTCATTACAACTGGATTATAGCCTCAAGGGCTAAAGGACTTAAAATTTATAAATATCCATATGAGAAAGTTATTATTGACTCTCCCTTTTTTTATTTCGTTCCAATCTTTTTTAAATGCCCAAATTGCTTCTATTCCTTTTGAAATAAAAAAAGGAATCATGCTTTTGAAGTTGAAGG